>NZ_JAPEPZ010000002.1:900000-1047761 GCF_026339875.1 Streptomyces sp. NBC_01571 | reverse complement strand
TGAGCTGACCAGCCGCCAGGACGCCATCGTCCGCTACATCACCGAATCAGTCCGCCGACAGGGCTACCCACCCTCGATGCGGGAGATCGGCGCAGCGGTACACCTCCCCAGCACCTCCTCCGTCGCCCACCAGCTGATGGCGCTGGAGCGCAAAGGTGTCCTCTCCCGCGACCCGCAGCGGCCCCGCGCCTACCGCGTACGACCGTCGTGGTCGCCCGAGCTCGGCGACCGCAACACCGACCCGGTTGACCACTCAACAACCAAGGTCAGCCGTTAAATTTGACACAGCCGAGCCCGCAGACCGCGGCCACACTCGGAGGCGAGATGCGCGGGTGTCGGGCGTGCGCCCGTGCCGACCGGCCGAATCCATCGACGGCGTCGTGCCTCAGCCCTGCCGGCTGCAGTCGTAAAGGCGGAAGCTGCCCTTGGTGCGCCATCCGTAGGCCCCGGAGCGGATGCGCGTGCAGTGGGATTTCACCCAGGTTGTGGCCGGGGTGGTGGGCCGCAGCGGGGTGAGCAGTACGTAGCGGAGTTGGTGAGTGGTGACCAGGCTGCCGAGTTGATCAGCGGTGGGGAAGGGGGTCTTGCCGGTGAATCCGCCCATGACGAGCATGGGCTGGGACTGGGCGCGCAGCAGGCGCTCCGCGGGGTAGGCGGCCTGGGTGGCGAGCAGGTACTTCTCGCCGTGGTGGTGTGCGGTGAGGTAGTCGAGCAGGGAGGTGTCGCGGTCGCTGGGCTGGTCGAGCCCGACCCGGCGGAGTGCGGATCGGTCGTGGAGGGCGTTGTGGTAGACCTTGCCGACCGGGCCGGCTGTGGGCGAGGTGGAGGCGCCCGCGTAGAGCGGGTCGAGAGAGGAGGCGGCCCAGCCTGCGGGCAGGAGCAGAGTGGCCGTGATCCCGGCGGCCAGGGAGCCCTGGACCATCCCTCGGGAGGTGTGGGACCCGCTGGTCCACAGGCCGAGTGTGCCGCACATCGCAAGGCCCACGGCGAGCAACAGCAGCCAGGAGGCGAACAGGGTCGGCACGTCGAGTACCAGCGCCCAGACCACCGTCAGCAGGATGACCGACGGCAGCCACACGCGCCGCCGACCGCCTGCCTCGTACGCGGACCGGAAGAGGGCGAGCCCGCCCCCGGTAAGCGCGGCGATCGCCGGTGCGAGCACGGCCGTGTAGTACGGGTGGTTGCCGTTGGAGACGCTGAACACCACGGCGTGCACGGCCAGCCAGCCGCCCCACAGGAGGAATCCGGCACGCAGCAGGTCGGTTCGCGGTTCGCGGGCGCGCCAGACCAGGGCCACCACGGCGGCGAGCGCGGCGAGCGGCAGGAACCAGGCGATCTGTGGGCCGACGGTGTGGTTGACCAGCATTCCCCAGCCGGTGTTTCCGGAGGTCCGGCTGGCGGCGGTCCCCGAAATGGCACCGAACGCGGTGTCATCGTCGCTGAAGCGACTCAGGCCGTTGTAGCCGAAGACCAGGCTGAAGGGGTTGTTGTTGGAGGTGCCGTCGACGTACGGGCGGTCCGCGGCGGGCGTCGCCCATGCGAGCAGCGCCCACGAGCAGGAGACGGCCAGGGCGACCGCACCGCTCAGCAGCAGGCGCAGGGCACGTCGCAACGGTAGGCCGCTCGCGGCGACTTGGTAGACGACGGCGAAGACCGGCAGCACCAGCCATGCCTGCAGCATCTTCGTCTGGAAGGCCAGTCCGCCCCAGACGCCACAGGTGATCAGCGGCAGCAGCCGCCCGGTCCGTACAGCCTTCTGCAGGGCTCCGGCGGCTGCCACCAGCAGCAGAGTGAGTGCGGTGTCCGGGATGGTGGCCCTGTTGAGGACCACGGTGATCGGGGTGAAGGTGAGCGTCAGGGCGGCGATCAGCGCGGCGAACGGCCCGGCCCAGGCCCGTACGATCCGGTGGAGCAGCCACACGGTGAGCACGCCCTCGACGACCTGAGGCAGCGCGGCCGCCCACGTGCTGGGACCGAAGATCCAGACGCTGATGGCCTCGGGCCAGAAGGCGCCGGGCAGCTTGTCGAGAGTGATCGAACCGCTGGGGTCCAGACCGCCGAAGAAGAAGGCCCGCCAACTGGCGGCCATCGACCGTATCGCCGAACCGTAGTAGGGGTGAATCGCGGCGTGCCCGATGCCCCAGCCGTACAGCAGCGCAGCGACGACCAGCACCGCGGCCAGCGCCGGGCGTTCCCAGGTTGCCGGAGCTTCCGGCCGGCTGCCGCGCCGGTGCGATGTCCGGTGGCCGCTGTGGGAGCCGGTGGTCTGGTCGGTGGGGATGGTGGCCATGGCGGAGGTCCTTGGATCAGTGGTCAGGCGGGGCGACGGGTTACAGGCGGCGGGTCGGCCGGAAGCCGCAGGCGTTGCTGGTGCGTGCCGTCCAGCGATACGCCGTCCGACGGACTGTCGGTGGTCGTGCCGCTGGCGGCAGACCGGTTGGGGTGGAAGCTGTGGCGGAATGGGCCGTCGAGGCCCGTGCACACGCCGCGGTGGTCGACGGCGGCGGTCGACGGCGCCGGCCCGCCGACGCGAGCGACGCCGGGAGCCGGTGCGCCGGTGGCTGTGGATGTGCCGGCGGTGCGGCCCTGCGCCGTCGTACCGGCGCCGATGGCGACGCGCACCGACAGCGGGATGTCCACGACGACCGGCTCCGCACCGGTCGACACGGCTTCTCGCCCCCTCGGATCGGATGCCGCTCGGCCCGGCCGCGGTGCGGGCGGCCACCACCGGCAGCGGCACGACGAGCGACGCGCCCGGCCGGCACACCTCGCCGGGCAGCCGCATCGCGGTCGGCGACAGGGGCACTGTGGCGCGGAGCCCGGGACGCGGTAGGCAGGGCAGCGGGTCCTCTCTCAACCGAGCGACGAGCGCTCGAACGTTCGATGAACGCACACGGGCGTCCCTGCGTCGTCCTGCCACGGAACTCCCGGGGTGGGCCCCCACGCGGGGGCCCGATTCTCGGAGTCCGTCAGCGGACGAAGGCGATCTCCGGGTAACTCCCGGAGGGCCCGTTCAACAGGGTGGTGTGCTTGCCGCGCAGCTGCTTGTCGAAGAAGGCGGCGAGGTACACGCGCTGGATCTTGATCGCCCGGTCGGGGTCGATCGAGCCGTACTGCTGCTGCACCTGCTCCGGTGAGAGCCCGAGCAGGGGCGCCACCTGCGGGACCAGCCACTCGTTGTCGCTGAACGACAGGTGCCTCGAGCCGTGGAGCTGGATGTCGACCCGGTACCCCTTCAGGTGGGGCCACAGCTTCCGCCACGACGAGTCGTTGTTGCGGTTGTGCGTGCCGGAACTGAACAGCATGAACGGGCGGCTCAGGTCCTTGCTCGGCGCCGTGCCGAAGAACTGGCCGTCCAGGTTGGCGCCGGCGTCGATGCGGTGGTCGAGCTGCATGGCGGTGTCGACCGCGGCGCCGCCCAGCGACCAGCCGAACATCCCGATGTGGGACGTGTCCACGGACTTCGACAGACCGGAGGGGAGCTTGGCGTGGTCGACGTCCGGGTTGCCGCCCTTGGCGATGGTGCCGAGCTGGTTGATGACGAAACGAATGTCGGCGGCGCGCACGTTGAGCGTGTCCGACGAGTGCGAGCCGGCCGGCATGGTGTTGACCTCGAGCCGGTTGCCCGGGAACTGCACCTCACTGGCGTCGTGCGTGTGATCGACGGCAATGACGATGTAGCCGCGGCTGGCGAGGTCCTCGGCCAGGGCCGTGCCCATCGCGCGGTCCGAGTGCAGCCCGGTCGAGTACAGCAGCACGGGGAGCTTGCCGAGCTTGGTGTCGACCGGGGCCAGGACGTGGCTGGAAGTCTGCGGCAGCGTCACCTGCTGCGGCGACAGGCCGCGCGAGTACAGGAAGTGAGCACCCGAGATCGACGGCATCCACGGCGCCACCGGGTGCCCGGAGGTGGAGGAGGCCGGGTACCAGTACGTCACCATCAACTCGCGCGCCCGGTTGCCGGATACGTACGGGTCCGTCCGGGACTTGTCGACGAGGTGCTGGCTGAAGGTGCCGACCTTGTAGGGCCCGCTCGGCGCGGGCAGCTTGAGCTGGACGGCGGAGGCGCGGCCACGGCTGAGCGTGGCTGCCGGGTGGGTGTCCTTGGGTAGGGCCGCGCTGTCGTTCTCGGGCGCCCAGTTCGTGGAGTCCTCGTCGGGCGAGGATCCGGTGGCCGACTGCCTGTCGGACGCCTTCCCGGCGGCCATCGAAGGCGTCACCCCGGCGCCCAGGGCGACAGCGAGCACACCTGCGGTACCGAGCGCTCGGGCTATGAGTCTGCGGCGGTAGCGCGGTCTGCGGTGTTGCATATAACTCCCCCAGTGGTCACGGGCCCAGTGGCCCGCTGATGGTCAGGGCACACCGTACCGCTGCCCAGACCTACGGTTCGCGCGACCACCGCGTTCACCGCGGTTGCACGCACGGACCACCTCTCCCAGGCACTGTCCCGGCGGATCACGGGCGGCGTACCGCCCCGTTCTGCGAGCCGATCGCGTTGATCTTTGCGTTTGGCTCTGCAGCCGGCCGCAAGCCCCTCCTCACTCTCCCGCTGCCCTCACCTGCCACCGCGCCGGACCGTCTCGACATCCCGGACCACCCCGTCTACCAGCAGATCCTCACCGCCCTGGCCGACGCGGGCCGACCGATACGCGCCCGCGACCTCCGCCAGGCCCTCGATCTGCCGATCCTCCCGAAGAACACCGAAGGCATCCGCTCCAAACTGAAACGCCTGGTCAGCCGGGGCATCCTCATCGAACCCGAACCCGAACCCGAACCCGAACCCGGCTTGTTCGCCCGCCCCAACGTCTGAGGACCATCCCCCACTCGGGACCAGGGATCCTTCCCGAACCTCAACCACGAAACGGACAAGAACTCACGTTCCGCACTCTGAAGGCCACCCCGGCCGGCGCCCGGGCAAGCCACCACGGACACACGGTTCCCTTTACGCCAGATGGCGGGATAAGGTCACATTCGGTAAAGATCTTGTCTGACGGAGGTGCCCGCGATGGAGAACACCGCGCCCGCACGCCGGGGACGTCCCCCGAGCACCCGCAACAGGGGCGGTGAGCTGACCAGCCGCCAGGCGAACATCGTCGACTACATCACCGAATCAGTGCGCCGACAGGGCTATCCGCCCTCCATGCGGGAGATCGGCGCCGCCGTACAACTCGCCAGCACCTCCTCCGTCGCCCACCAGCTGATGGCCCTGGAACGCAAGGGCGTCCTCTACCGAGACCCGCAGCGCCCCCGCGCCTACCGTGTACGCCCGTCGTGGGCGCTCGAGCTCGGCGACCGCAGCACCGACCCGGTCGACGTACCGCTCGTCGGTCGTATCGCGGCCGGCGCGCCGCTGCTCGCCGAGGAGATGGTCGAGGACGTCTACTCCCTACCTCGCCAGGTCGTGGGTGACGGAGACCTGTTCGCCCTGACGGTCTCCGGCGACTCCATGATCGACGCGGCGATCTGTGACGGCGACATCGTGACCGTCCGACGCCAGGACAGCGCCGACCCAGGGGACATCGTCGCCGCGCTCCTGGAGGACGAGGCCACTGTCAAAGTCCTACGTCGCGAGGACGGCCGGGTGCGGCTGATGCCCCGCAACCCCGCCTATGAGCCGATTCCTGGCGATGACGCGCAGATCCTCGGCAAGGTCGTCGGCGTGCTGCGCCTGCTCTGACAGGCCCCGCTCTTTCCCGCGCTCGGTCGGGTTGGCTCGACGACCTGTCCTTGCCCCGAGCGTTCACGTTCCGGCGCGCTGTCCTGTCCCGTGCCACCGGCATCCGTATTGTCGTATGTGCCCGGCTCGATGACAGGACGGCAGGGCATGCGGTCCCGCGCTCCGGTCGCACGCCGCGCGGGACCGCCCATACCGGCGGCCGAACCAGCAGATTCGACCAGCCCATGAACGCCGAAGGTATCGGCGTGTGCGAAGCCTGAGCACCGGGTCCTGTGCGTCTTGCAGGCCATCCGGACATCTACGACCTGAGTGCGCTTCTCGCGCATGAAGAACACCGTATGGGATGACCGTTCAGTGACGATCGGCGTTCCGGTTGAGGACTCGCAGCCCGTCCACGCTCTGCACCAGGAGGGCACACCCCAGGAGCGCGCACGCTGCTTCGAGCGTGATCTGAACCCCCGAAGGGTCATCGGAAAGGACTGCGACGGCCTGCACGAGGAGAAGCAGTCCCGCGAGGATGCCGAGCGCGCCAGCCCAGCGGTTCCGCGGCACGAAACGCCACCATGGCCCGCCTTCCGGTCGACCCCAGGCCCGTTCATTGTTAGGCACAGCAACCTCCACATGAGTTCTCGACCAAGGAACAGGTTGCCGAGGATCGGTCGATCATGCGGCCGGTGCCTGTACCTCCCGCCTGAGGTGTGCGCCGGTCGCGAGAGCCGCGGGGTAGATGACAGGCCTCCCGTACCGGGTGCGGGCCCGGTCGGTGACGGCTTCGATCGCCAGCGGCTTCTCGTCGCCGCTGTCCAGCGTGAGTTGTCGGGTCGCCCTGCCGTCAGAACACAGAGCATCAGCGCGCAACGCGATGCTCCGGACCCGGGCGCGCTGCATGCCGAGGGATTCGTAGACCGCGTAGGCGGTGCGGGCCAGGAGCACGGTGTGCTGGGTGGCTTCAGGCAGCGTGCGGCCGCGGCGAGTGGCGGTGTGGTCGGCGTAGCGGATCGTGCAGGTCAGGCCTGCCGCGATCTGGCCGGACGCGCGGAGCTGTGTGCCGAGGTCGTCGGCGAGGGCGAGCAGGGCGCGTCGGTGGGCGGCCGGGTCGAGTTCGTCGCGGGTGAAGCGGTGTTCGGTGCTGATGCTCGCTGCTGTGGGGGCCGGGTCGACGATGGTGGCGTCGTGGCCGAGGGCGTGTTCGTGGAGGGTGCGGCCCGGGCGGGCCCCGAGCAGGCGCTGCAGGGTGGCCGGCGGCAGGTCGGCGACGTCTCCGACTCTGTGCAGACCGTACGAGGTGAGTGTCGCGGCCATCTTGGTGCCCACGCCGGGCAGTTCCCGGACCGGGCGTGGCCGCAGGAACGCGGCGACGGCGTCGGGGGAGTGGTCGATGATGGTGCGCCGGTCGGGCGGGGTGAGGTTGCAGGCCATCGCGGCGAGCATCTGGTTGGGACCGACGGCCGCAGCGCTGTGCAGGTCCAGGAGCGCGAGGGCGCGCAGCTGGATCAGTTCGGTCAGGGCGCGTGCGTCGCGCTTCCAGTAGGGGAGGGCGCCGGTGAGGTCGAGGACGGCCGTGTCCGGCTCGATGATCTGCGCGCGCGGTGTGATGTTCTCCAGCAGCGAGCGCACACCCTCAAGAAGCCCAGTGTCGCCGTCCGTCGGGAGGACGAAGCGGAGATGCAGGACGGTGCGGTGGCCATGGTCGCTCACGGCGATCACCCTGCGCTTCCGGGGCTTCGGTGGCCGAGGCGGCGCAGGTCGGCCGAGCGGGTCCCGGCGGGCTGAAGGTCCGCGTACGGATGCAGACGCGCTCCCGCGGTCCCGTCGGTGAGGGTGCGCTGCGGTGTGGCCGTTCCCGCCGGGGTGGGGGAGGGGGTGGTGCGGCCGAGGAGGTCGAGTGCGGCCTGCGGTCCGTGGTCGCGGCGGGCCGCGGCGACTTCTTCAAGGTTCCAGGCCATCTCGCCGACCACGGTGCGGCGCGGGCCGCGGGCCTCGACGGTGCCACGCACGAGCAGCAGTCCGGAGTGGAAGACGGTGTGCGCGACCTGTTCGTGGGAGTCCTCGAAGAACGCGATGTCGACCAGGCCCGCACTGTCCTCCAGTGTCACGAAGATGACCCGTTTCCCGGACGGGATCGGTGGGGTCTGCGTGGAGGCCCGGACACCGGCGACGAGCACCTTCTGCCCGGGGACCATCGCGCGCAGGTGCGCGGCGTCGGTCGCACCGAGCTCGTTCAACAGTCGGTGGTGGTGGTCCATGAGGTGGTGGGTGACGTCGATCTGGAGCGTCTCCAGCTCCGCGTCGAGCTTGTCCCTGCTGGTCATCTCCGGCAGACCGCTCGCCTCGGTCGACACCAGGTCACCGCCGAGGGGCAGTTGACCGTCGGTGGCGGCCCGGGCGCGGGACTGCCGGTGCAACTCGACGGACTGCAGCAGCAGATCCCGCCGCGTGAGACCGGTCGCGAGCGCATCCAGCGCGCCGATACGGATCAGGTGCTGCGCGGTCGGCAGGGACGGCCGCCCGCGCTGCCACAGGTCCTGCAGACCGGCATACGGCTGCCCGTCGACGAGCCGGCTGACTTCCGCTTCGCTGACGCCCTTCACGGTGCTGAAGGCGAGACGTACCCCCCAGCCCTGCTCGGTCTTCTCGACGCTGTGCTGGGCGCGGGAGTGGTTGACGTCGACGGGCAGGATCGGCACACCGTGCCGGCGGGCGTCGGACACGATGACGCGGCGCGGCCACATTCCCGGGTCGTGCTCCAGCAGCCCGGCGTACAAGAACGCTGGATACCGGGCTTTCAGGAAGGCGCTCTGGAGTGCGGGAACGGCGAACGCGACCGCGTGGGCGCGGCAGAAGCCGTACGCGCCGAACTGGGAAATAATCCCCCAGACTTCGTCCAGCACCGTGCTGCTGTAGCCGCGCTCACCTGCCGTCTGTCGGAACCAGGCTTCGAGCTTCGGCAGCCGGTCGGGGTCGGCGAGGGCGCGGCGGGCGACGTCGCCGGCGGCCCGGTCGCAGCCGGTCATCTTCGACAGGATCGCGATGATCTGCTCGTGCCAGATCACCACGCCGTAGGTGTCGTTGAGGATCGGCTTAAGGTCCGGGTGCGGGTAGTGGGGCTCGGCGCCGTGGCGGGCCGCGATGAACATGGCGGGCATGCCCCCGGACACGGGTCCGGGCCGGAACAGGGAGATGTCGGCGATCACGTCCTGCATGTGGCGCGGCTGCAGTCTTCCCACCAGGTCCTGTTGGCCGGGTGATTCGAGTTGGAACAGGCCGACGGTGTCGGAGGCCTGGATGAGTTCGAACGCCAGGCGGTCGTTGAGGTCGACGTGGTCGGGGTTGTCGAGGTCGAGGGCCCGCCCGGTGGTGCGGTGGATCTCGGTGACGGCGTGCGCCATGGCCGACTGCATCCGAACCCCGAGCACATCGAGCTTGAGCAGCCCCAGATCTTCAACATCCTCTTTATCGGCGAGCAAAGCCGGATATCCGGCAGGAGTCGGCTGCACCGGCAGCCGGTCCAGCAGCGACGCGTTGGAGAGGGTCACTCCGCAGGGGTGCATGGCGAATCCGCGTGGCAGTGCGTCCAGGCCCTCGGCGAGTTCCCACAGCGGGCCGAACTTTTCGGCCCGGGCGGCGAGCTGGCGCAGTTCGGGAAGCTCGGTCAGGGCGGAGCGGATGTCGCGGGCCCGGATGTGCGGAAAGCTCTTGGCGACCTCGTTGACGACCTGGGGCGGCAGGCCGAGGGCGAGCCCGGTATCACGCAAGGCATGCCGGGCCCGGTAGGTCTCGGGCATGCCGGTGACCGCGGTCCGTTCGCGGCCGAACCGGTCGATGATCGCGTCATACACCTCCAGGCGCCGCGCGGACTCCACGTCGAGATCGATGTCCGGCAGCGACGTCCGGCGCTCACTGAGGAACCGTTCGAACAACAGGCGGTGCTCAAGTGGGTTGGCCGTGGCTACAAAAAGCGCGTGATTGACCATCGAGCCGGCACCCGAACCGCGCGCGGCAACGCGGATCCCCAGCGCTCTCGTGTCGGCCACCACCTGAGCCACGGCCAGGAAGTACGGCTCGAAGCCCAGGCGGCCGATGACGTCGAGTTCATAGTCGAGCTGCCGTACCGCGGGTGCGTCCCTGTCGAGGCCGCGGGCGACCATCCCGGCCTCACAGCGCTGCCGCAGCAGCCGCATCGCCGACCCGGGCTCGGGCCTCGCACCCACGACGGACGGCTCGGGGAAGTGCGGTCGGCCCAGGCCCAGATCTGCCGGGGTCAGGGCGCAGGACTGGCCGGTCGCCTCCGTTTCTGCGAGCAGTCGGGCGGGCTCTGTCCGGCCGCCACCGGCGGCTTCCGCGACGCGCTCGGCGGCCACGGCCATGGCGGCCGGGTCCTTCAGCCACCGCTCGCCGCCGTCCAGGTGCCGGCGGTCGACGGGCCGCAGCAGCCGCGCCGCATCGAGCACGTCCGCGAGCCGGTGCTGCGTGGGGTCGGCGTAGCGGACCGCGTTCGTCAGCACCGCGCGCACACCGAGCTCGCCGGCCAGGCCCACCGTGCGCGCGGCCAGCCGCAGCGACCCCGGCCCCGTCCCCTGCTGCCCCAGATACACCGTCTCCAGCCGCAGCCTCTCGTCAGCCAGCTCCCGCCACGGCCCGAGCAGCTGCTCGGCCACGTCAGGGCGGCCCGCGGACAGAGCACGCACCGGCTCGGAGGAAGGACCGAGCAGCACCACCAGGTCGCGGTCGGCGTACTCACGCAGAACCGGCCAGGACACGACCGGCAGACCGCCGTCGGCCTCGGCGTGCGCGGCGGACACCAGACGACACAGCCGCGCCCACCCCGCCAGATTCTGCGCGAGCAACGTGACCCGCAGCAGCGGCTCCATGACATGCGCGCCGCCCCGTACCGGTGTGCGCGCACGGGCGGTCTGCGGGGCGGGCGTACGAAGTGGGGCGACGGCGACGTCGACACCGAAGACGGGCCGGATTCCGGCGGCCGCGGCGGCCTTGGCGAAGCGGACGGTCCCGGTGACGGTGTCGCGGTCGGTCAGCGCGAGCGTCGTCATCCCACGCTCGACCGCACGCTCAACCAGGACGTGGGGGAGGGCGGCGCCGTAGCGGGCGGAGTAGCCGGACGCGACGTGCAGATGAGTAAATCCACAGCTCACGCACCTCCTGCCTCTCCCCAGACCCCTCCCTGACCTGTGTCCTCTCCAGGTTCGCACCAAAACGCAAAATCGCACAAGCGTGCGAATGGGTGATTCGGTCATCCCGCCGCACTGCGGGCTCCCCCGAAGCGGGACAGGCCCTGAATTCAGCCTCGGACCGCCCCCTATGACACGCATCACAGGCTCGTGCTACTCGTTCGGTCAGAGGTCCTCGAAGCTGTGCCGGCCGCCGGACACCGGGCGGAGGTGGGTCAGGCGCCACGGCGCCGGGCCGGCTTCTTCGCGACCGCGGTCTTCTTCGCCGCCTTCTTGGCTGGGGCCTTCTTCGCGGTGTTCGTAGCCGCGGCCTTCCTCAGGGACAGGCCGTGCGTAAGCGGGTGCGTATGCGCGCCGCCGACGGCTTTGCGCGGGGCGAGAAGAACGTTGTGATAGCCAAACGGCTTCGGGTCAGTGCGCGGTCGGTGGAACGGTGGCGTCGGTCCTAGCGTGAGGGAGGCCGGCAGGCACTGTGCATTTCGGGTCCTGCCAAGCGGCCGAAGGTCGGCGACAGTGACTTCGCCGAGCTCGAGCCGCTCCTGCTCAACGGTGCGATAGCCCGGGGCTGGACGGACGAGCGGTGGACGCTCTCGAGGGTACGCGTGCTGATCGCGGGACGGCTCGGTGTGTCGTTGTCGGTCCGAGGAGTGTGGGAGCTGCTGCGACGGCATGGCTGGTCGTGCCGGCAGCCCGCGCGGCGGGCGGTCGAACGGGATGAGGCGGCGGTGGCCGGCTGGGTGAAGGAGACCTGGCCCCAGGCAAAGCCACCGCGGCGGCGCTCGGGGCATGGCTGGTCTTCGAGGACGAGGCCGCCGTCTCGATGACGTCGCACCGCTCACGCACCTGGGCACCCAGAGGGGACACACCCGTGGTGCGGTTCAACGGCGCTTCCCGCGGCCGCATCTCGATGGCCGCACTGGTGTGCTTCAAGGCCGGCGAACGCAGCCGCCTGATGTACCGCTCTCGCATCCAGGGCCATCACCGAGGCGCCCACCGTGGCTTCACCTGGCAGGACTACCGTGACCTTCTCGTACGGGCCCACCTCCAACTCGGCGGCACCGTCGTGGTGATCTGGGACAATCTGAATGTTCACCGCTGCACCCGATTACGTGAGTACGCGGCAGAGCACGCCTTGCTCACCATAGTCCAACTGCCCAGCTATGCCCCCGACCTCAATCCCGTCGAGGGCATCTGGTCGCTGCTTCGTCGCAGCACTACCGCCAACGTCGTCTTCCGTGACCGTGACCACCTTGTCGACGCCGTCCGCAGCGGCCTGCGCCGCATCCAACGACGCCCCGACCTCATCGAGGGCTGCCTCGCCGAAACCGGACTTTCGCTCGACACGACAACTCAACGGAAAGGTCAGTAACAACCTCGCCAAAGCGGTGGAAGAGGCATTCCCCCAGCACCCGGACGCTGAGATCCTGCTGAGCTTCCCCGGACTCGGCATCCAGCTCGCCGCCCGCGTCCTGGCCGAGATCGGCGACGACAGAATCCGGTTCGCCGATGCCCGCGGCCTCAAGGCATACGCCGGCTCGTCTCGCATCACCCGTGCCTCGGGCAAGAAGTCCGCCATCACCAGACGGTGGGTGAAGAATGACCGGCTCGACCACGCCGGCTACCTGTGGGCCTTCTCCGCGTTCCGCCACTCGCCGGGAGCCGGAGCCCACTATCGGCGCCGACGCGAACAAGGCGACTGGCACGCAGCCGCCCAGCGCAACCTTTTCAACCGCATGATCGGACAGCTCTACTACTGTCTTCAGAAGCGCGAGCTCTTCGACGAGGAGTCCGCGTTCCCGACACCCTCGCTTGCCGAGGGGGCCGCGGTCTGACCAGTCAAGATGTCTTGCCCGCAGTGACGAAGGCAGCCGATCATTCGCCCATGAGACCCGAAGTGCAGGTTTTCGTTGCCGCCGGCCCGCTTCCCGACTGGGAGGCGAGCGAAGAAGAAATCGATAGGCGCGTCCAGCAACTCGAAGCGATTTCGAGACCAGTCACCGGAGAAGAAGCCCGAGTGCTTGTCTCCTGCTTCGGTCCCGACGACTGCTACGGCGTCGCCTGGACGCTCCTCCACCTCATCGAGACGGGCCCGAACCCGGTCCTGACCACCGACCCTGGACCGGACGCCAACGAGTGGCACAAGCGGCTCTACCTCCGCGCCGTGAACGGAGGACTCATCCCCTGAACTTGACGGCGTAGCAACGTGAGGTGTCTTCGCGGTCGGGAGCGACATCGCATCCAGTTCCTCCTCCGTGACCGCCACCAGCGTGTCCTTGGAGACCTCGAAGCCCTTGCCGATTTCGCTCGCGGACACCTCCCGGTCCTCCGCCTCGCAGTCCTTGCGCACCCGCACCCGGCCCATGTTTGGAAGTGGACCGAACGGTCCTCGGTGGCGGTGACCAGCTTCACGGGAATGGTCACCAGGCCGAAGCTGAAGGCACCGCTCCACAAGGGTCGGGGCATGACGGACCTGCATGACGGCCCCAAGTCCACCTGCTGTGGGATCTCAGATTCGGTGGCCAAATCCCACGGCCGGTGGCCACCCGGTGGCCAGTCGGCCACAAACCTGAGACGGGCTGGTCCGCCTGTTCACCCTTTGGAGTGCATCAGACGTGATGCAGCCCTCCCATGGGCAGTCCCCTCGCAGCGCCCCTCATCCGCCACCGGCGGCCATTGGGCGCGGGCAGCGGCCGCTGCTGAGCTGATAGCCCTGGGTGTCTTGCCTGCCCGGCTCGCATCGGCTTCGCTGCTGTGAAGTTCTGGGCGATGTCCGGGGTTCACGAGTCCCGGTCACTGGTAGGGCTTATCTCCTTGGACCTGGTCGCTGCCCAGCTTGCGAGGAGCTTGAGCCGGTCCTCATCGGGGGTGTCCGGCTCGGCCGTGTAGATGGTCAGCGAGTGGACCTCGCGTGGAGAAATGGGCAGGTCCAGCGGCTGGTAGACGAGCTCGACGGTTCCGGCGTCAGGGTGCTGGAATTGTTTGACCCCGCCATGGTGGATGCGCACGTCGTGGGCGGCCCAACGAGTGCGGAATTCGGCGCTCGTCGTGCACAGTTCACCGATCAGTTCGCGCAGCGCCTTGTCGTGCGGGTAGCGGCCCGCCTCGGCACGCAGCAGGGCGACGGTGGCGCCGAGGGCGCCGTGCCAGTCGGCGACGAAGTCGGGTGCCCCGCGGTCGAGGAACCAGTACCGGGCGAAGTTCGGCCGGCCTCGAGCATCGGTGGTCTCGCTGTCGAACAATGGTGCGAACAGGGCGCGGGCCAGTGCGTTGGTGGCGACGATGTCGAGGCGGCCGTTGGTGACGAGGCCCGCGGACAGTGTCATGGAGTCGAGTAGCCACTGGACGCGGGGCGGTACATCGACGGCCTTGCGGCGGCGGGGGGTGCGGCTGGACGGCTGGGCTGCCCGGGCCAGGTCGAACAGGTAGGTGCGTTCGTCGTCGTCCAGCTGCAGCGCACCGGCGACCGCGTCGAGGACGTCTTCGGACACTCCGTTGATGTGGCCCTTCTCCAGACGCGTGTACCACTCGGTGCTCACGCCGGCGAGGACGGCGACTTCCTCGCGCCGCAGCCCCGGAACCCGGCGTCGGCCGCTGGTGGGCAACCCGGCCTGCTCCGGGGTGATCTTGGCGCGCCGGGTGGCGAGGAAGTCACGGATGTCGGCGCGGCGGTCGGGGTGGCGTTCCATGGGTTCAACGCTACGGCGCGAGCCGCTGAGGGAGGGGGTTGAGCTTGTCCCCCCTATAAACCCGGCCTCCCGCGCCTGCGGCAGGAGCGGTTTCGTGGGATGCGCCCCTGATTTCGACCTGCTGCGGAGATGAAGCATGACGACGCGAGGAGACACCCTCCACGCCCCCGACGCCCTGCAGGGCACTGGCCCTGGGCAGCTGCCCGCCCGGCTTCCGCTCGTCGTCCACGTCCTGGCGCTGGGCACGTTCTTGATGGGCACGACCGAGTTCGTGGTTGCGGGCCTGTTGCCGGAGATTGCCGGTGACGTGCAGGTCAGCGTGGCCCAGGCCGGTCTGTTGATCACTGTCTTCGCGGTTGGGATGATCGTCGGTGCGCCGCTGATGGCGATGCTGACGTTGCGGCTTCCCCGGAGGCTGACGCTGATCCTGGCGCTGGGGGTCTTCGGGGCCGGGCACGTCATCGTCGCCGTCGGCGCCAGCTTCTCGCTGTTGCTGCTCGCGCGGTTCCTGACCGCGTTGGCGACCGGCGCGTTCTGGGCGGTGGCCAACGTGGTAGCCGCCCGTGCTGCAGGCCCCGTCTCGAGTTCTCGCGCCCTGGGCGTCGTGGGCGCCGGCGCGATGCTCGCCAACGTCGTCGGCGTGCCGCTGGGTGCTTTCGCCGGACAGGTCATGGGCTGGCGGGGCCCGTTCTGGGCGCTCGCGGCCCTGGGGGCAGCCGCCATGGTGCTCATCGCCCGCCACGTCCCGCACGACGAAGTGAGTCACGCGGCGGTGTCGATCCGCTCCGAACTGTCCGCTCTGCGCTCGGGCCGGATGTGGCTGGTCCTCGTGGCCTGCGCGACCACGACGGGCGGCGTGCTGGCGACGTACTCCTACATTTCGCCGCTGCTGACCGACCGGGCGGGGCTGGCCTCCGGCCTCGTGCCGCTGGTCCTGGTCGGATTCGGCGGCGGTGCCCTGGCGGGCTTCCTCGTGGGCGGCCGCCTGGGAGACCACCGTCCGCACACGACGACCATCGCTGCCGCTGCGACAACCCCGATCCTGCTCCTGGCGCTGTGCCTGCTGTCCCGGTCCGCCGCGCCCACGATCGTACTGGTCGCCCTGCTGGGGCTGTTCGGACTCGGCGCCAACCCGGTACTGATCTCCCTCGGCGTCCGCTTCGCAGGCCGGGCCCCCACCCTGGGGTCCGCCCTCACCGTCTCGGCATTCAATCTCGGCACCGCCGCCGGCTCCTGGATCGCGGGCCTCGCTCTGGAGTCATCCTTGCGAGCCACCGGTCCCGCCGCCGTTGGCACCGCCATCGCGGCTCTCACGCTGATCCCCACGATCGCCATCGCACTCACGCAGCGCCGTCGCTCGGCGGTGGTGGTGCCGGACCCGGGACCGGACACTTCGGCTCTTTGAGCGGGCTCGACCGCATGAGCTCTCCGAACCGAGGAAGCCGCGGCAGCGCCGTGCCTTCCTGAACACGGACCGGTGCCTTCAGGTGCCCGCACGATGAAAGCAAGGAGATCCACGATGCGTGGAGTAGTGATGTACACCGCCGGCGACGTCCGCGTGGAGGAGCGCGAGGATCCGAAGATCATCGAGCACACCGACGCGATCGTGAAGCTGACCGCGACCTGCATCTGCGGCTCGGACCTGTGGCCGTACCGCGCCGTCGAAGCCGCCGACCACACGCTCATGGGCCACGAGTACGTGGGCGTGGTCGAAGAGGTCGGTGACGCGGTGAAGACCGTCAAGCCCGGAGACTTCGTCGTCGGCTCGTTCGTCATTTCCGACAACACCTGCGAGATCTGCCAGGCCGGCTTCCAGTCCAAGTGCGTGCACGCCGAGTTCGTCCACGGTGGCATCGGCACCCAGGCCGAGAAGGCCCGCATCCCGCTGGCCGACGGCACCCTGGTCGCCACCCCCGGACAGCCCGACCCCGAGCTGATCCCCGCCCTGCTCGCCGCGTCCGACGTCCTGGGCACCGGCTGGTACGCCGCCGTAGCCGCCGAGGCCGGGCCCGGCAAGACCGTCGCAGTCGTCGGCGACGGCGCGGTCGGCCTCATGGCGATCCTGGCCGCCAAGCACCTCGGCGCCGAGCGCATCATCGCAATGTCCCGCCACCCCGAGCGGCAGAAGCTGGCCCGCTACTACGGCGCCACCGACATCGTCGAAGAGCGCGGCGACGAGGGCGTCGCCAAGATCAAGGAACTCACCGGCGGTCTCGGCGCCCACTCAGTCGTCGAGGCGGTCGGCACCCAGGAATCGTTCATGCAGGCCGTCGGCGCCACCCGCGGCGGCGGCCACCTGGGCTACGTGGGCGTCAACTACGACGTCCAGATTCCCGGCATCGAGCTGTTCTTCGCCGGCATCCACACCCAAGGCGGCCCCGCCCCCGTGCGCCGCTTCCTCCCTGAGCTGATCCAGCTCATCTGGGACAAGAAGATCGATCCCGGCAAGGTCTTCGACCTCACCCTCCCCCTGGAGCAAGCCCCGGAGGGCTACAAGGCGATGGACGAGCGCCGCGCGACCAAGGTCCTGCTTACCCTCTGAGCACCGGGCCGACAGCCCCGCTCGCGCCCTCCACCCCGACGCACGCAAGGAGAACCGGACCACATGGCCCTGATCTTGGTGACGGGAGCCTCCAGCGGGCTCGGTTACGCGACGGCGACCGCGCTGGTCGGGGAGGGGCACGACGTGGTCGTCCACGCCCGCACCCCGGCACGCGTCACCGCGCCGGCGGGAGGAGGCCAGTGGGCGGGCGTGGTGACTGGGGATCTGGCCGAGATGGGCAAGGTCCCCGGCCTCGCCCGGCAGGCCGCCGCGTTCGGCCGCTTCGACGCGGTCATCCACAATGCCGGCACCATGCACACCCCCGTAGCGGCCACCGTCAACATGATTGCGCCCTACCTACTGACGGCCCTGATTAACAAGCCGTCCCGACTCATCTACCTGAGCAGCTCCATGCATCGGGGCGGTTCCACCAGCCTTGCGCGGTTGGCGGACGGCACGGCCTCCTACAGCGACAGCAAGCTGTGGGTGACCGCCTTGGCCATGGCTGTCGCCTCCCGGTGGGAGGGGACGGCCGCCCAGGCCGTCGATCCGGGTTGGGTGCCCACCCGGATGGGCGGCCCCGGCGCGACCGACGACCTCGCCGCCGGCCACCAGACCCAGGTCTGGCTGGCCACCCACGACGACATCATGCCGCCCACCGGCGGCTACTGGTACCACCAGCGCACCCAGGACCCGCACCCCGCCGCGCGCGACCCCGAGTTCCAGGATTGGCTCCTGCACGCCCTGGAGGAGCGCACGGGGGTTCGGCTCGACTGACCGCCGACCGGGGGTCAGTGCCCCTTTCCAGTTTCGGTTGAGGTGAGGCCCAGGCTGGCGCGGCGCATGGCCTGATACAGGGCGGCGTCCTCCGGCGGGTCTGGCAGCGGGCCGCGGGCGGGCGCTTTGAAGGACTGGATCATCCATGCGACCAGACGGCGCCAGGCATCGGGCGCATCCTCACCGGTGGCGCTCAGAACGCCGGCATTGGCCATCAGCAGCAGGACCAGGTCCCTGCTGGTGAAGTCCTCACGCAGGTGTCCGCTGTCCTTGGCACGGGCGATGAGCTCCAGGAAGCCCTGGTACGCCTCGGCGCGACACGCCTCCAGGGCCTCGGCCCCGGGCAGGCTCATCGTCAGGACATCGGCGAAGCCTCGGTCGGCCGCCTGCATCGCGCAGACGGTCTCGATGTAGCCGCTGAAGCCGCGCCACGGGTCGGGGTTGGCCAGTGCCTCGGCGGTGGCTCGCACATAGGCGTCCATCCGGTCCGCGAAGACGGCCGCGACCAGTTCCTCCTTGGTGGGGAAGCGGCGAAACATCGTGGCGATCCCCACCCCGGCCTCCCGTGCGACCGAGGCCATCGACGCGCTCAGCCCGTCACGGCCGAACACCGTGCGCGCGGCGGCGATGATCCGCGCCCGATTGCGCTCCGCATCGCTGCGCAGGGGTTGAGCAGCGGACTCGGCCGTGTTGCCAGCGCTGCCGGTGTGCTGATCTTGGGGGTGCATGCGGACCAGACTAGCAAACCGGAAAGCCCTATCCGATTCCCGTGCTACGCTCGAACCAGAAAACGGATAGGGCTTTCCGGATGAGGAAATGGATAGCCCTATCCACCTCTACTCAATGGAAGGTTTCCCGTGCCCACCATCGCCATCGTCGGCGCCGGCCCCCAGCTGGGGCTGGCCATCGCCCGCACCTTCGGCTCCCACGGCCACAACGTCGCCCTGATCTCCCGCAACCGCGCCAAGCTCGACAACCTGACTGGCAAGCTGGCTGCCGACGGCATCACTGCCGCCGCCTTCCCCGCTGACGTCCTCGACCGCACCGCCCTCACCCGCGCACTGCAGGACGCCGCCGTGCGTTTCGGAGGCATCGAGGTCCTGGAGTACTCGCCGGTCGGCGGCATTGACTCCACCGCCCTCACCACCCCGAGTGCGACCGAACCCGCAGACGTGCAGCACGAGATGGACTTCCAGCTCTTCGGGGCCATCGTCGCCACCCGGGCAGTGCTGCCCGCGATGCGCGAGGCCGGCGCCGGCACTTTGCTGTACACCACCGGCGCCGGATCCATCGACCCCGTTCCTCAGGTCGGCAACGTCAACGCCGCTGCCGCGGCCCTACGCAACTGGGCGATCAACCTGCACAAGGAGCTGGCCGGCAGCGGCATCCAGGCTGCCCACATCGGCATCAACGTCTCCATCGGTATGTCGGTCATCCCCGATTTCCCGACGGCTCAGCCCGAGGAGATCTCCCCGGTCTACTGGGAACTGCACACCACCGACCGCAACAAGGCCGAACGCGTCTTCAGCCGCTGACACCACAGTCCGCCAGCCCTTGATCGTGCCGCGGTGGTCTCTGCCGCGGCACGATCAACGAGACCGGCCCTGCGCCCCTGCCAATATGCCCGCGAAGCCCCGTGAACGCAGCCCTGGGCTTCGCCGCCGTCGCGCGGCGCTTGCAGACGACCGCGATCGCCCGCACCAAGCCCGCCGTACCCCTGGAGCGGCAGCTCGACGCACTCACCGCCGCCGGGTGCCGGAAGATCTTCACGGACAGTACGACCACGGAACTCAAGGCGGAACGCCTCAAGCCCGCCGACGGTCAGCAGCCGGTCGCGTTGGTGCGGGTCTACCGGCGCGGCCATGGATGGGGTGAGTTCCCCCTCTTCGACCCGGCCGCCGCGGCCCCGATGCGGACGCTCTCGGCAAAGCAGCAGGCGGCGATGACAGCGCGCCGGACCTGTCCGAAGTGCGGGCAGGTCCGCCGGTACGTCGTGCATGGACAGTGCCACGCGTGCATCGTGCAGACGCAGGAGGAACGCCTGGCGTTGCAGGCCCGCACGTGTTGGACCTGCCGCCGTGTCTCGGGCACCGCGCTCCCGAAAGGTCAGGAGCCCCGGTGTCTGCCGTGCTGGATGCTGTGGCGGCTGCGAAGGCAGTTCGAGGAAGAGCGGGCCGCCGTCGCGCGGCGTACCTGTCTCGGGCGGGACTGCCAGGTGGTGACGGCGACTGACGAGGAGATCGCCGCCGTGCAGGCCGCCGGGACCTGGTTCACGCCACGCTGGTGCCCGCCCTGCAAGGAGCGCGATGACCGCGAACGTGAGGAAGCCCGCCAGCGGACTGCGGCGCTGGTAGCGCAGGCGCAGCAGGCGCGACGTGATCAGGTCGCCGGGCTCGAGAGGTGGGCCGGCACCGTTCTCGCGGATCCGGACACCGTCGTCCTCGACACGGAGACGACCGGCTTGCACGACGCGGCCCGCATCATCGACCTCGGCGTCCTCAGCATCACGGAGACAACCCTGATGGACCGGCTGCTGGACCCGGGCGAGCCGGTGCCGGCATCAGCCACGGATGTGCACGGTCTGACCGACGACGATGTCCGCGGGGCCCCTACCTTCAGCGACGTGTTCAACGACCTCACCACCGTCCTGGCTGGCAAGCGGGTGTTGATCTACAACAAGGCGTACGACGCCGCCCGACTCCGTCACGAACTCCAGCTCCACTACCGGCGCACCGGGCATCCCGCCCCGCGTGATGCCGCAACCGCATGGCTGGCTGCGATCCGCTGCGAAGACGCCATGATTCCTTACTCGGACTGGTGCGGGGACTGGTCCGACTACTGGGGCAACTACACCTGGCAGCCCCTGCCCGGCAGCGGCCATCGCGCGATCCCGGACTGCCGAGCAGTCGTTGAACGTCTTCGGGAGATGGCAGAAGGCCGTGGGATCGAGTCCTCCGACGAGGGCTCGTAGCGCTCGCGGGTGGTGCGGATCAGAGGGTACCGGGGACGGGCTCGGGTTCATCGGGTGCCGCTGAACACCCGGGGGAGAGACCGCGCCGGGCGTCGCACTGTCAGTGCCCGATGGCAGCATGGTTGGCTCGTCCCGCCTGCACGCCGCGGAACGGGACCATTCAGGAATATGGAGCAAAGCAATGAATCCGGAGCGAACTGGTGACTGCGCTGGCGGAGCGCGCCCAGGTGACCCGCAAGGACGCCGATGCGGTGCTGACCGCCCTCGCCGAGAGCGTCGGTGATGTCGTGGCCAAAGGATATGAAAAGGTGACGATCCCGGGCTTCCTCAGCTTCGAGCGCACGCACCGCGCCGCGCGTACCGCGCGCAACCCGCAGACCGGCGAGCCGCTGGAGATCCCGGCCGGATACAGCGTCAAGGTGTCCGCCGGTTCCAAGCTCAAGGAAGCCGCCAAGGGCAAGTGACCCCCTCCTCCCGTCGCCCTGCCGGGCACCGGGAGCACGGATCGGCGCAGGCGCCAGGCGAGGACGCGGCACGCTACGCCGCGTGCAAAGCCGGGTACTTGAGCCGTCGCGGGGTAGAACGGATGCCGGGCCCGGTCCGCTCGCGGACGGGCCAGCACCCAGACGGGCCGGGAATTCCAGCAGGATTTGAAGGACATCAGTATGGCCAGCGGCACCGTGAAGTGGTTCAACGCCGAAAAGGGCTTCGGCTTCATCGAGCAGGACGGCGGCGGACCGGACGTCTTCGCCCACTACTCCAACATCTCCGGCAACGGCTACCGGGAACTCGTCGAGGGCGAGACGGTCACGTTCGACTTGGGCCAGGGCCAGAAGGGTCCCCAGGCCGAGAACATCGTCCGCGGCTGACACGAACATCGGGGAGCGGATGTCCCAGGCCTTCGGGAGCCTCGGGTTGAATCCCACCGTGTGAAGAGGGGTCCGGCGCCGTCGGGCCACTCCTCCGTTCCCCCGCTCTCCCGCGAGCCTGGCCAGTCCCGGCAGCGCCGAGAAGTGGTCAGCCCGGCCTCGCCAGAGCGTTACGAGACCGGGCTGAAACTGTGGCCAGCAGCCAGTGGGCGCCGGGACCCCAGCCTTCGGATCATCGAGCGGCCCGACGAGCAGGGACGGGAGTGGGTGACCACCCCGCACATCAAGCACCTCGAACGCCTCTACCGCGACGGCCACCTCGCCGAACCGGTCGTCATCCACGACTCGTGGACGGGCAAGATCAACGAGTCGCTGTTCAAACCGTTCTACGAAGCGGCCAGGGCCGCCCGCACCGACCTGATCAAAGTCGGCGGCGAGCCGTACAAGAACTACAAGACCCGGCTGTCGATCGCGCTGCGTCTGCTGTGGCCCAAGCGGCCCGACTCGCGCTCCCCGTTCTGGCGGCCGGACTGGCGCATGAGCATGGTCGCCGAAGCCTCCGTCCGTCACTGGACCGTCGCCTTCAAGGCAGTTCAGGCAGGCCACACCCTCATCGCCCTGCGCAACGTGGATGCCGCGATCTTCTGGGTCCCCAACGAGACGGCGCCCGACACGTACCGGATCGGGACCGGGTTCGGCGAGGTGAAGGCCAAGTTCATCCAGCCCGGCACGTTCATACCGGAAGGTGACGACTGATGGCAGGCCCCACCGGCCGTGGCAACTCCCTGGGCGCCGCCCTGGGCGACCTCCTGCGCGCCCAGGTCACCCCCCGCCACCGGCTGTCCACCTATAGCGCCAAGCACTGGCACGCCCAGCTGAGACAGCTCACCGGTACCCGTCGCGGCTACGAGGCCCTCGAAAGTGCCGGCCTCGACGTCCGGCCCGACACCCTGATCAAGTGGCTGTCGGATCCCGAGTACAACGTCCGCCGCAGCTACCGCGATCTCATCCACACCGCGTACGAGAACGTCGCCATCGTCCCCGCCGACCCATCCCCGACCACATCAAGGACGGTCAGTTCGAGATCAGCGGGCTCGTCAAAACCGGCGCCGACGAGCGCGAACGCGGCACCCGCCGCGCCGCGCCCCTGCGCATCGACGCGAGCCGCGGGGACCGGAGCGACATCGAGGTGCTCTGGCTTGCCGGCGACCTGCGCGACGACGACTTCGAGGACCGCTTCATCGACGACATCATCGTCGCCGACATCGGTGAAGGCACCGACGGTTGGGAATTCTCCGGCGGCTCCTACACCGTCGAGCTGCGGTGAAGCACCGGAAGGAGACCCGTCCATGAGGACCAGCCCCGAACGCCCCGCGTTACCGGTGATCGTCGTGCACGGAGAGGCGGCCGCGGGCGCCGAGCTTCGTGTAGCTGCTTGCCTCGAATGGGCTGCCACCGACTCGCCGTCTGGGTTCGAAGGGTAGGCCGATTGGCGGTGCCTGCAGGAGTCAGGTGGTCTGCATCTCCCACTGCTGGGAGTTGCCGCCTGAGCACGAGACGAGTTTGACGAGGTGCTTGGCGTCCGCCCCTTCGCCGAGACAGGTTTTGGTCACGTTGTTGACCAGCTGGAACTCGACGGTCGTGGGGGCTAGGACCCACAGGGCTGCCGGGTCGCTGGACAGGCACGGCTTCATCGTGGCCGCACCGTTGCGGGCCACCAAGCAGAGTCGGTCGCCCGCGTTCTGCCGCATGGCGGAGAGCTGGAAGGCTTCGTTGTTGATTAGCCAGGTTTGGTAGCCGCTGCCGTTGCAGTCGGTTGCGTAGGGCCCGTAGTCGGCTCGGTAGTCCAGGCAGCGGCCCGTGGCCTTGTTCTTGAAGTGCACGTAGGCCGATGCCGCGTTCGCCGTCGCCGGACTCAGGCCCCACGCCAGCACAGCGGCCGTGCTCACCGCGATAACCTTCTTCAGCAACGCCGTCTCCCTCGACCTCGTCCGGTGCTCCCACTGACCCTGAACAGTAAAGCGCCTATGCCAGCCGCCGGGTGCGCCAACGGCGGATTCGGGGAGCTATCGGGTCAGCCTCTGCGTGTCGGGTCAGAAGGCAGTCAGGAGCCGGGTCTCAAACGCGCCGCCCCACTTCGCATCGACGCCAGCCGCGGCGACTGGACCGAGATCGAGGCCTTCTGGCTCGCCGGCGACATGCGCGGCAGCGGGCAGCGGTACGACGTCGTGTGTCAGTTGGAGGGCGCCGGCGTTGCCCCGGAGTGGTTGGCTTTGTAGCAGGTCATGCCCACCATCTGACCTGTTGCAAGGCTCCGCCAGCACCCTAATGGAGACTGCCCGGCGCTCTGCGAACGCTGTCTGGCCTCGGTGTCCACGAGTTCGTCGCAGGTCCTCAGTGGTGGCGCCAGCGGCGATGGACCTGTTGCACGTCGGCTTCAAGGACATCGCGCAGCTCGTCATCGCTCGCGGGCATTTCCAGGCCCAAGGCTGGCGATCTTGCGGTAGGACGTGGTCATGTCGGGGTCCCCCGAGGCAACGAGAGAGGACAGGAGTGCCTGGTCGGCCGGAGTGCTCTGGTCGACGAGCGTCAGGACCTGCACCCGGTCGGCGAGGGTCATGCGGGGGAGTGCGGATCCGAGTTGCTGTTCCAGCCGGGCCCAGGTGGTGGTCTGCTGTTCGCGTGCGGACCTCTTCAGGGCGCCGCGCACGGCGGCGGCCGCGGCGGAGGACTTCCGGTGCGAAGTCCCAGCGCGCCGGGTTCGGCCGGCCCTGCCTTGCGTACGTGACCTGATGTCCGGTTCGGTATCGCCTGATCGTGTGACTGTGGGAACTCCCAGCCGGTCGGCGGTCTTGGCCGTGCTGGAGTGACGGGGTGAGCGACCGCAAGCCCTACAAGAGCGACTTATCCGACGAACGCTGGGCGCTGATCGAGCCGGTGACCACTGCATGGAAGGCGAAGCACCCGTCCGTCAGCGGCCACCAGGGCAGCTACGAGATGCGAGAGATCGTCAACGCGCTCCTGTACCAGTCCCGGGCCGGCTGCCAATGGGACTACCTGCCCCACGACCTGCCACCGCCCGGCGCGGTGAAGTACTACTTCTGCAAATGGCGCGACGACGGCACCGACGCGGTCATCCATGACCTGCTGCGCTGGCAGGTGCGTGAGAGCCGGGGACGATTAGCCGAACCGAGCCTGGTGGTGCTCGACACCCAGAGTCTGCATGCCGCCGCGGGGGTACCCGCGGCCACGACCGGGCGGGACGCGGCCAAGAAGGTGCCGGGCCGCAAGCCGGGGCTGGCCGTTGACGTGCTGGGCCTGGTGATCGCCGTGGTGGTGCTGGCCGCTTCCGTGCACGACAACGCCTTCGGTACCGCGTTGCTGGACAAGGTCGCCGCGGGGACCTCCACGGTGACGAAGGCGCTGGTGGACCAGGGGTTCAAGAAGACCGTGGTCGACCACGGCGCCGGCCTGGGCATCGCGGTTGAGGTCGTCGAGCGCAACCCGGCCGACCACGGCTTCGTCCCGCAGCCGATCCGCTGGAGAGTCGAGCAGACCAACGGGATCTTGATGCTGCACCGCAGGGCGGTCCGCGACTACGAACACCGCCCGGCCAGCTCCGAGTCCCGGGTGTACTGGGCGATAAGCGATGTGATGACCCGTCGACTGACCGGCACCTCCACCCCGTCCTGGCGCGGCGCGTGAGCGGCGACCCACAGCAGACCCTCGGCGCCCTGCTTGCACGTCTGGAGGTCCGCGAGCGGCAGATCGCTGTGGAAGCGGAGGCCGCTCACGAGCAGATCGCGCAGCTGACCGCGCTGCTGGACGGACTCGCCCAGGCCGCCGAGCACATCACGATCACTCGCAAGACGCTCCTGGAACTGCCCGACGAAAACGCCCTTGGCACCGGCCACACCGACTCCGGCCCTGCCGGACGGCCCCGCCTACCAGCAGATCATGGGCGTGTTCGCCGAAGCCGACGCTCCGCTACGGGCGAGGAACGTGTGCGAGGCGATGGACCTGGACCTAGTGCCGAACAACATCAACAACGTCCGCATCAAACTGAAGCGCCTGACCGGGCGCGGAATCCTCGATGAGACCGAGCCGGGACTGTTCGCCAGGCCGCGACCGTAACCGCCCGGCAAACCCACCACCGGCCCCCTCACGTCGTTCTGCCAGCCCGCCGAGGAAACCCGTTGCGAGTGAGCCGCATCGGATGTCTGATTGATCGGCCACCGATCACGGGATGGAACATGAGTATGTCGCTGCCTGCCCCCTCGTTACACACTGCTCGCCTGCGACTGCGTGCCTTCGAAGACGCGGACGCGAACGACCTGTTCGTGCTGCAGAGCAACGCCTACGTGTTGCGCTACTGGGACGATCCACCGTGGACCGAACGCG
The DNA here is from genome assembly GCF_026339875.1 of Streptomyces sp. NBC_01571. Lineage (NCBI taxonomy): Bacteria > Bacillati > Actinomycetota > Actinomycetes > Kitasatosporales > Streptomycetaceae > Streptomyces > Streptomyces sp. NBC_01571. Next base: position 1,021,652 of record NZ_JAPEPZ010000002.1, on the reverse strand, counting down.
CGCGCGCCGAGAAGTTCATCACCCGTTGCCGAGAGATGGAAAAGGAAGGCACCGGGGCGCGGCTGGCCGTGGATCGTGTCTCCGACGGGGCGTTCATCGGCTGGTGCACCCTGAACAGGTGGAATCCGGACTTCCGCAGCGCGTCGCTGGGCTACTGCTTCGACGATGCAGTGTGGGGCCACGGTTATGCGACCGAGGCCGCGCGCGCTTTGCTGCAGTGGGCATTCGACACGCTGGATCTGAATCGCGTCCAGGCTGAGGCCGATACGCGCAACGTAGCTTCTGCCCGCGTGCTGGAGAAGCTCGGCTTCGTGCGTGAGGGGACGTTGCGGGAAGACTGCGTTGTCAACGGCGAGGTCTCTGACTCGTGGGTCTACGGGCTGATCAGGCGGAAGTGGCGGCCGTCGTCCGAGCCGGCTCCCGCCCGCTGAGTCCCATCGCCCGGTACCTGGTATCGACCACGCCCCGAACCACTGATCACTGCGCCTCATCCAAACTCAACGACGAACCGGGTAAAGGCTCACATCTCGCCCTCTCAAGTGGTGTCTCCGGCACGGTCTTCGACAGGAGCAGAAAGCTCGCCACGGCGCTGGCCGCCATCGACGGAGCGGCCGTCCTCGACTCATGACCGTCGAGTTCGAGCAGAGTGCTCACCGGACACACGTCGTGGTGAGCCGGACCTGCGACACCGCCGACGAGCGCGACCTCGCCGAGCAGGGCACCACCACGCTCCTGGACAGCTTGACGGCCTTCCTCAAGACCGCGACCTGACGCACCGCAGCGCCCAGCGCCCGCGCTGTGGTCGGCGAACAGGGGTCGCCCAACCACGCGCCAGTTGGGCGACGGCGCGTAGATTCGACGCGTTGAATTCAACAACGGGCTGGTGCCCGAAGAAGGGAACCTTCGGCACATGGCTAGGCCCATGATCGGGCACCGCTCGCTACAATTCCCTGACTGTCGGCAGAGGTTCGCACGACTGGGTACACAGCAGCGGATCGCACGGACACGAGAGATCGGGCACACAGCACTGGGGACACAGTGTAGGAGCGGTCTTCTCCCGCCACACCGTGTCGTAGATCTCGCGGCGGATCTGCGCGAGCTCGTCACCGTGCAGGATCTCTTCCAGCGTCTGGTCCAGAACGTCACCGACAGCCCAGTCCCGGGCCATGACGCACGGGAAGACCTTTCCGTCCGGCGCGACGGCGAGGTTGCCGTTCCAGCAGTGACCGCACAGGCCCGAGAGGCTCGCGGGCTGTCCCAGGAGGTCCTGCCCCCGGCCGAACTCCCGCACCTCGGACGTCCGCACTGAGCCGTCGACACCGAGGTCGAGCAGGAATTGCCGGGTGCGTTCCGCGGCTGCGGCGTCCCCCTTCACCGCGATGACTCCCACCCGCGTCCGCACCCCCTTCTCGACGAGCCGGCGGAGGTTGGCGACGGTGCGTCGGTGGCTGCCGCGCACGGTGGTAACGGCATCGTGCACAGCGGGGTCGTCAGAGTAGACCGAGGTCGCGAAGTGCACACCTTTCTCGGCCGAGAATGCGAGCGTCTCCTCGTCCAGCGTGGTGAGGTTGGTGAAGACCTCGACGAAGTCGAAGCCGATGTCCACACTGCGGCGCATGAGCTGGTTGAAGGCCGGGTGGAGCTGGGGCTCGCCCCCGATCAGCTGGATCTTACGACAGCCCAGGTCGTAGGCATGGCCCATCACCGATCCGTAGTCATCAGTGGTCAGCACGTCCCGGTCGCCGCTGAGCGGATGCGAATCCGTGTAGCAGTGGACGCACCGCAGATTGCAGCGGTTCGTCAACTCAAGCCACAGAAAGTTCAGGACTCCGTCAACATCCTCAGGCGTCGTCTGGGTCGTCGGCTGTGTTGCTTCCTGAGCGCTCACCGGTTTCCCTCCGCCTCAGCCGAGGCCTGTCCGTATGCGTGGTCCTTCTCCTGACCGGGAATCGGCATCAGGAGCAGCTCGCCGTCCCAGTTCACCGGCGTCATCGTGACCCGGAGCTGGTATGCGGGGCCGCCGTCGACCTGGAACTCCCACGCCTGGCCGATGGTGAACCACGTGTCGCTCTCGGGTTTGTTCCGCGCTCGGAGGGCGAACTGCGGGGGTCCGGAAATGGCTGGCAGAGAATCCTGGGACACAGCTGTCACCCTCCTGACGATCATGCGTTCGACGGACGCATCCCAGCTTCACCGCGTGCCGATGGCTCCGCGATCCAGGCGCCTCCGCTTGAGGCACGGAGTCGCCCGGATGGGTGCAGGCGAAACGTTCCGGCTACGCTCACGCTTCCAGGAAGCTGCCGTCCGCCGGGTCTCGCCTTGGCTGCGGACAGTCGGCGCACCGCCCTGCCTGTGCGGCGCGGGCAGGACGGTGCCCTCGTCGGCCGGATGCCGGTGACGCGTTGGCGGCGCGCGGTGCCCGGATGAGCTGCTGCGCGCCGCCAGGCCGGATCGGTGCCCGGTGATGCGGCCATCGACGGGAGGGGGTCAGTGGCGGTGCCCATGGCGGGGTCAGTTCGGCCCTGGACCCATGCGACACCGACCAGGACATGGAATTTCCCGCCTGGGCCACCCGCACCGTGCTCGGCGAGCTCACCCGGCACTTCCGGCGGAGCAGCGGCGGGCGTTCGGGGCCGGGCAGATGACCGGCAAGCGAACTGCGCGGCTGGAACGGTTGAGCATGGTCTGGTCGGTCGCGGATATAAAACTGCCGATCACCGTTGACACCTGGGTCTCCGATCACTAGGAGATCGACATGTCGAAGACACCCCCGCTCGATCGCGAGGCCAAGCGACGGTTGGCCGTCATACGCCATGTCGAAGAGGTCACCGGCAACGTCGCCATGAGTTGCCGGTACTTCGGAATCAGCCGGCAGGCGTACTACATCTGGTACCGCCGCTACCAAGCTGAGGGCATCGAGGGGCTGCGCACTCGCTCGAAGGCGCCCAAGCACAGCCCGAACGCCACGCACGTGGAGGTCGCAGGGAAGATCATCTATCTCCGGCAGAACTACCACTTCGGGCCCGAGAAGATCGCGATGTACCTCAAGCGGTACCACGACGTCACGATCAGCAAGTCGGGCGTGTGGCGGATCCTCAAGCGCCTGGACATGGGACGCCTGCCGACCTCACAGCGATACAAGCGCCACGACCGCAGATGGAAGCGGTACGAGAAGCAGCTGCCCGGCCACCGCGTGCAAATCGACGTGAAGTTCATCGAACCGCTCGCAGCCATGCCTCAAGGCCGGCGCGGCGGCCGCAACAAGTACTACCAGTTCACGGCGATCGACGACTGCACCCGGCTGCGGGTCCTGAAGATCTATCCGACGCTCAACCAGGCCACCGCCATCCAGTTCGTCGACTACGTCCTGCAGAGGCTGCCGTTCCAGGTGGAGGTGATCCAGACGGACAACGGCGCCGAGTTCCAGTCCGCCTTCCACTTCCACGTGCTCGACAAAGGCATCGGCCACGCCTACATAAAGCCCCGCACACCGCGGCTGAACGGGAAGGTCGAACGCTCCCACCGGATCGACGGCGAGGAGTTCTACCGGCTCCTGGAGGGCATCGTCATCGACGACGCCGAGGTCTTCAACGACAAGCTTCGCGAGTGGGAGGACTACTACAACTACCATCGCCCCCATGGCGGCCTCGGCGGCCAGACTCCTTACGAACGCCTCAAGCAGAAGACCGCGTCCCAGGAGTAAACGATCATCGTCGGTTGCACAGCCGGTCCGCAGACCCCCGCCGGGCATCCGGACCGTTAGGAAGATCGAGAACTGCCGGCGCATCTCGCTGTCGCCGTCGACCGTGACGGGTTCGGCGCCGCAGGTACGACACCGGTGCGCCTGTCTCCCCACAACGGACCTCGGGCCGGTCGGCGTCGGCCAGGCGGACTCCCTACGGACCAGCCGGCACGTAAGCGGCACGACGGCCCCCAGCAGCCAATAATCAAGGCCCAGGCACCGGGATTCACACCGGTTGACCTGGGCCTCTCTCGCGTCCCGAACCTGGTGGGCGCGGACGGTTTCGAACCGCCAACATACGCCTTGTAAGTTCGATCAGCGGCAGATGCCGGGAGGGGCCGCGTTCGGGCCAATGTTGCGAATCCAGGTGTTGGCCGTGCCGTCGGTGCCGGGGCCACTGGTGGCGTCGCGGCAGTCGAGCATGCCGCTGCGGCGGGCGATGTTGGAGTCGATGGTGTTGCCCCCGTTGCCGCCGGCATCGATGCGGATGCCGTCGCCCGCGTTGTCGCTGGCGACGTTCCGGGAGATGACGGAGTTCGCGAGCGAGTTCGCTGCCACGCTGATGCCGTGGCCGACGGTGCTTGATTTGGAATTTCTGATGATGTTGCTGGTGATGGTGACGTTGGTGTTGGGCGAAAGGCCAAAGGCGTTGGCCCGCACGCCAAGGAAGCCCCTCTCAATGGTGTTGGAGGTGATCCTCAATTTCGTATTGCTGTCGCCGAAGAAGATCCCGGGGGCGCCAAAGTTGTCCTGGATGATGTTCTTCCCTACGGAGACGTTGCTGGACTTGAAGATGAATGCAAAGGCTCTATCTTTCAAGGAGGTGTTTCTATTTACTCTGACATTGTCGACTCCTCCGGGTGCCGGTGCGTCCAGAAGGACACCAGAGTTCTCGTTACCGGAAAATGTATTGTTTTCGATGTCCGCGTTCTTCAGGCCCGCGTCCGAGTAGACTCCATTGCCGCTTGCGGAGCCGGGTTTATTGTTCTGACGGATACAGTTCTGTTCAACCTCGGAGAGGTTTGTGCCGCTGGAGTTGAAATAGACTCCGAATACGTTGTCCTGGATTACGTTCTGCCGTACTTGGTAGCCTGAGTGTGCCGCACTCGTGACAATGCCATAACTGGAGGTATTGTTCTGAACGGTGAAGCGGGAGAACCTGATGCCGTTCTCCATCAAGCGGACACTGCCCGAACCATCCGCCGACTGAATGATCGCCTGCCTAGACGGATTCGGAGCTCCGGCCCGGCGGCACCCAGTCCCACTGGGGGCGGCGGCCGGTCCGACCAACCGCAAATTCGCCTTGTTCACGGTGACAACCTCGTTGTATGTTCCGGCGCAGACCCTGATCTCATCTCCCGGCGAGGCCGCAGTAATCGCTGCCTGGATCGTGGTGAAAGGTGCACCCGGGCATTGCGCTCCGTTGTCATCCACAACGAGTACGGCCTGAGCTGCCTGGCTGGGCACCGCCGGGAACGCTGTAGCCACTGCGACGCACGCCGCGACAAGAATCGTCTTCTTCATGGTTTTCTCCTTGACTCTCGATGCAGACCGCAATCCGGTCGTGCGGCAGTACAAGCGGCTAGGTGGCACATAACCTGGCAGCCGGACTGATGGAATGAGCTGGAATTTGCCGGACTCCATCAGTTACGTAAACCGAACGAAGCGCGGGCAAGCACTCGCTGATTGAGAACCTAGGTTGGTTACAGTGGGTGCGCAAGCGATAGCACTCCGTACGCACCACTGAGCGTGCGACGTCACCGACCCGCCGGGCGGGCATGCCTGTGCCTCTGCTCGGAACGTTGTCGAACGGCGTCGTCAACTGCCGTGGCAGGGCTTGATCAAGTTCCGTAGGTGTCCGGATCGTTGGTGATGCCCAGGATGGGGAGTGCTCGCCTGGGTTCGTCGCGGATCGCCCGGGTGGTCTTGGCGATGTTGTGGGCTCCGAGGGTTTTCAGCGCGCCGATGGCTAGGTTGCGGAGGGTTGCCATGGCGCGGGGTGCGGTTCCGGTGTGGACGGTGGAGGTGTCCTCGGCGAAGGTGACGTCTCGGATGTGGTGCGAGGAGTTCTCGATTCCCCAGTGGCCGCGGATCGCGGTGGCCAGGTCGGCAGGGCTGGTCTGGTGGGCGTCCATGCTGGTCACGGCGTAGACGCTTTCACTGCTCTCGCGCTGGCCGGTCGGCTTGCGGCGGCGGTGGGCGCGGATGGCCAGGCGGGCGTGGGGGCACGCGATTCCGCCGAGTCCGTCGGCGATGCCGCAGGTCTTGACCGACCGTGACTCCCGCCGTCCGTGCCCGGTGACGGAGGCGGTGTGCTGGACGGCGATGTCCCGCCAGGGCAGGCCCGCGATCTGGCGGTGGGCGACCGGCTGATTGGCTTTGATCACGGCGATGTAGTGCGCCTTCTTCGTCTCGACCAGCCAGGAGATGTTCGCCTTGACCGAGTGGAGGGCGTCGAAGGTGACGACCGTGCCGGTCAGGTCCAGCGGTGCCAGCAGGGGCCGGAAGTGTGAGGTCTCGTTCGTCTTGGTGCCGACCTCCACCTGGGCGAGGGTCACGACCGGGTCGTGGGTGACCGCGGAGAGCAGATGCCGGCGCGTCGCGGACAGACGGGCTGATCCCTTGAGTGCTTTGCCGTCGACAGCGATCACCCGCGGCCGCCTCGACGCGGAAGCCGACGGCGCCGGGCCGGGTCCGGTGGTGGTGCGGTGCCGGTCGGCCAGATAGGCGCCCACCGCGCGGTCCAGGGCGTCCCCGTCAACAGCCCCCAGCACACGGCCGATCGTGGCCGGCGACGGAGCGTGCCGCCATCTGAGCAGGTGACGACGGATCCCGATCACTGTCAGCAGTGCGTCCGAGGCACGCTGGCCCCACTCAGAGAGTTCGTCGATGCTCCTCGCGCCCGAGACGACCGCGCAGGCACATACCAGCAGGATCGCGGTCAGCGAGTACCACCGCCCCCGACGTGCGCGCGGGTCTGGCACCGAGTCGAAGTAGGGGCGCAGGTCAGTGATCCGGCCGGCATCCAGCGGACCCAGCTTCACCAGCACGGCAGGGACGGGGGAAGATGCAGCGGCAGGCACGGGCAACCTCATGATCATCGGGCTTAGTCACCACAATGATCACGAAGCCCGTGCCTGCCCTGCTACGCGCCCCAACCGGTCACAACCCGACCACTCGGACGACCCTGGAACTTGCAACCGCCCTGGGTTGCGAAGGGAGGCTCTCCCGCCACCCTCGTCGTCCCGCTGCTCGCGCGCGGCGCCACCTTGGGGTTCGCGACCTTCTACCGGTTCGGCAGGGACTTCGAGCAGGGTGACATCGAGGCGGCGACCGAACTCGCCTCGCACGCCGGGCTGTCCGTCGACAACGCCCGCCGGTTCCAGCACGAACACGCGATCGCGCGTGCCCTGCACCTGGATCTGCTCGCCAGTCACTTCCCCGGCCAGAGCGCCGTGAAGAGCGCACACCGTGTCATCGCCGCCGGAGGTGGGACGGACTGGCTCGACGTCATCCCGATCTCCGGGGCCCGCGTCGCCCTGGTCGTCGGTTCGCTGCGGGGCGCGGGTCTGTACGCGGCCGCCGCCATGGGCCGGCTGCGTACCGCCGTACACACGCTGGCCGAGATCGACCTCAGCCCGGACGAAGTCCTCGGCCGACTCGACACCCTCGTCAACCGCATCACCGCCGAGCGGGCGTCCGGCCTCGATCCCGGGGCACACAGTGAGGCGGCGGGAGGAGCGGTCGCGGGAGCCACCTGTCTCTACGCGATCTACGATCCGGCGTCCGGCCGCCTCAGTCTGGCCAGCGCCGGCCATCCCGTACCGGTGGTCGTACACCCCGACGGAAGCCGGCACCTCACGGACATACCTGCCGGCGGCGCCATGGGAACGGCCGACAGTCCGTTCGGTACCGCCGAGTTGGACATCCCGGAAGGGAGCGTCCTGGGCCTTTATTCCAACGGGCTGCTCGCGTCCACCGACCGTGAGAGCTTTCTCGACATGCTCGCCGACCGCCTCATGGCACCCGACGCCGACCTGGACGCGGTGAGTGACGAGCTCGGTCCTGGAGCTCTTGCAGGACCGGGCCGACCGCGACGCGGTCCTGCTGCTCGCCCGGACCCACCGCCTCGGCGAAGACCAGTTCGTCACCTGGGACCTGCCGAAGGATCCCGCCGTGGTGGTCACGGCGCGCGCTCTGGTGGCGCGGCAACTCGCGGCGTGGAACGCCGAGGACATGACCTTCGCCACCCAGGTGGGCGCGAGCGAACTCGTCACCAACGCGATCCGGTACGGCGAGAGTCCGATCCGGCTGCGTCTCCTGCGTGACCAGTCCCTGATCTGTGAGGTCTCCGACGGAAGCTCGACAGCTCCCCATCTGCGGTACGCGCAGACCACCGACGAGGGGGGCCGCGGGCTCTTCATGACCGCGGAGCTGACGCAACGCTGGGGCACGAGATACACGCAGCGCGGCAAGACCATCTGGACCGAGCAGAAATTCGCCTGACGGACCGTCAGACCCCGGAGCGCCGACGGTTCAGGGCCGGTAGACCATTCCCGGCTGGGGCTGGGCGGGGGCAAGGAGCTGGGACACCGTGACGATGGTGTAGCCGCGCTGCTTGAGCGCCTTGATGATCCCCGGGACGGCGGGCACGGTCCCCTTGTGCAGGTCGTGCAGCAGGATGACGCCGTCGCGGTGGGTCTGGTCGAGCACCCGCCGGGTGATGAGGGCCGGGTCGGTCGTCTCGTAGTCCTTCGCCGTGACGCTCCACAGCACCTGCGCCAGGCCCAGCTCCCGGCAGATCTCGGACACCTGGCGGTCGGTGCGGCCCTGCGGCGGACGCATCAGGACGGGCTTGGTGCCGGTGATCTTCTCGATGGCGTCCTGCGTACTGGTCAGTTCCTGACGGGCGTCGTCCGCGTCGATCTGCGTCAGGACCCGGTGGTTCCAGGTGTGGTTGCCGATTTCGCTCCCCTCGTCCGCGATACGACGGATGACCTCGGGGTATGTGTCGATGTGGCCCTTGCCCTGTAGGAAGAACGTCGCGTGCAGGTGCTGCTGCTTCAGGATGTCCAGCAGGCCGGGAGTGGTCGGGCTGGGGCCGCCGTCGAAGGTGAGGGCCACACACTTCGCCTCGCGGCAGTCGACAGGCCCGGTGGCCGCTCCCGAAGCCTTGCCCCGGGCAGCGGCGGGAGACGTGTGATCGTACGTCGTGACGGTCAGGGACAGGGTCAACGCCACGGCCACGACGGCGGTCACGGCCGTCGCGAGGGCGATGACCAGGCGCGGTCGCCGGATGCGGGGCCGTCGCGTGCGGAACGGTGGTATGCGCTCCCGCCGTAGGCGCGTTCGTCGTATGCGGTCGTACAGGGACATCGGAAAACCTCTCACCGGGTGGTGCTGTTCTGCGGTTCGGAAGGCGCCTGGGCGGGTACCCGGGAGCGTCGGGCCGTGGTCAGGAAGGTGGCCGGCGGGGAGCCCGGACCGGGCCGGACGCGGCGCGCCCGCGCCCAGGTCGCGGCCACCGCGTGGAGGGTACGCCGCCGGATCGGGCCGGCCGTCGCGCCGGTGCGCGGCGACGGCCGGCCCGGCCTTGCGGCGTGGGCTTGGGCGTAGGCGTCGGGGAGGGACGGGGGCGGACGCGCCCATCGGTCGGTCGCGGCGCCGCTACCCCTCCTCGGGGCGGGAACGGCGCCAGGGGGAGCCGGGCAGCCGCGTCGCGAGGACCAGCGCCGCGACACCGGCGAGCGCCAGGGCCAGCTTGATCAACGACGGCCCGTAGCCGGGTACGCCGAATCCCCAGAGCGTGAGGTGTGCGTAGAGCCGCTCTGCCAGCGGCACACCGCCGGAGAGCGCGAGCAGCGCACCCACCAGGAGCAGGACGTATTTCTTCATGGCCGAACCCTTCTCGGAAGACCTGTGAGGTGACTCCCCGAACGCTAGGTGTGCCGGTCCGCCGGCCGCCTCGGCTCAAAGTCGGTTCCCGCGCAGACCAAAGTCTGTGGTTTTCCCCGGCCGGCTCTTCCGCCCCGGGCGATCCCGGCCGGTCGCTTACCTTTGTCCCTTGTGAGCAGTTCCCGGCGCGAGAAGACCATCGACCTCGGCATAGTCATCCTGACCGTGGTGCTGTCGGCTGCCCTGTCCCACGGGCGGAGCAGGGGCGCCCTGGATCTGAGTCCGGAGTTCGGCGCCGGTACGTGGCCCGCCCGCACGCTGAGCCTGTCGTCGCCGCTGCTCTTCGGTTTCACCTGGGTGGTGAACCCGATCACTTTGGCGGCCACCGGGATGCTGTGGTGGCGAAGGCGGTGGCCGACCGCTGCCGCCGTCGTGGCCGCGGCGGCCGCGAGCGTCACCCCGGCCGTCGTGCCCCTGGTCGTGGCGCTCTTCACGGTCGCCGTCCTCAAGCCACCGCGCACCATCCTGACCGTCGGCCTGCTGGCGCTGCTGCCCATACCCGTCTACTTCCTCATGCACCCCTCCGTCTCCGGGGGGCCGATCGCCGGCGCGGTGATCGTGGCGGTCCTGATCGCCGCGGCGGTCGGCTGGGGGCTGTTCGTCCGCTCCCTCCACGAGCGCACCGAACGGGCCGAAGCGGAGGCTGTGCTCCGCGCCCAGCGCGCCCAGCAGCAGGCCAGGGAGGACATCGCCCGGGAGATGCACGACGTTTTGGCGCACCGGCTCTCGCTGCTGAGCGTCCACGCCGGCGCGCTGGAGTTCAACTCCAACGCCTCCGCGGCGGAAACAGCCCGCGCGGCCGCCGTGATCAGGGAGAGCGCGCACCAGGCACTGGAGGACCTCCAGGTGGTGCTGCACGTCCTGCGTTCGCCGGCCGAGGACTCCACCGGCGACGGAACCCGGCCTCCGCAGACCGGTCTGTCCGAGGTACCCGACCTGGTCGAGGAGTCGCAGAGTGCCGGCATGCGGGTCGACCTCGACATCCGCTGCGCCGAACCGGGCGGTCCGACGGGTCTCGCCGGCCTCACGGCCTACCGGATCGTCCAGGAAGGCCTGACGAACGCCAGAAAGCACGCCCACGGTTCTCCGGTCAGGATCACGGTGGAAGGCGGCCCCGGCGCGGGGCTCAGCCTGGAACTGACCAACCCGGCCGCGGGCGGCACGACGCGTGACGGCATCCCCGGCGCCGGCCAGGGACTGATCGGCCTGGAGGAACGCGTCACACTGGCCGGGGGCAGGCTCAGCCACGGCAGGACCACGACCGGCTACGTGCTGCGGGCCTGGCTACCCTGGCCCGTATGATCCGTGTACTGCTCATCGACGACGACCCGCTGGTCCGCGCCGGGCTCCGCCTGATGCTCAGCGGCGCCGGCGACATCGACGTCGTGGCCGAGGCGGGGGACGGCGGCGAGGTCCCCGCGCTGGTCGACGAGCACCGCCCCGACCTGGTGCTGATGGATATCCGGATGCCCGACGTGGACGGCCTCGAAGCGACCACGGCGCTCCGTACCCGCCCCGATCCGCCGACCGTCGTCATGCTGACGACCTTCCGGGAGGACGAGCAGGTCCTCCGCGCGCTCCAGGCCGGCGCGGCCGGCTTCCTGCTCAAGCACACCCCACCCGCCGAGATCGTCGCGGCGGTGCGCCGGGCGCACGCGGGCGAGCCGGTGCTGTCACCCGCGGTGACCGAGCAGCTCATCGCCCGCGTCACCCGGGGCATCGGAACGGACCGGCGCCCGGGGAGCGCCGAGGCGCGCACCCGACTCGACCGGCTGGGCCCCCGGGAACGGGAAGTCGCGGTGGCCGTGGGGCAGGGCAAGACCAACGCGGAGATCGCCGCGGAGCTGTACATGAGTCTGGCCACGGTGAAGGCCCACGTCTCCCACATCCTCACCAAGCTGGAACTCACCAACCGGGTGCAGATCGCCCTGGCCGTTCACTCCGCGGGCCTGACCTGACGGCCCCAGCGGGCGCGCTCGACCAGGGGTGCTCGGGTAGGCGGTGACCCGGTCCGCCGCAGCGGCGTGCCGTACCGCGTACGGGCCCCGGCTCGGCCGCACGGCGGAAGCGCTCCGCAGGGAGGGCGGCCATCGAATGCAAGGGGACGATCCCCTATATCCATAGCTGACGCCCGCCCGGTAGGTCGGCCCCGGCCGACCGTCCGCAACGGGTGAGCCCCGGACCGCCCCACCCGGGGGTCCGGGGCTCACCCGTCAGGTCCCACCACCGGCGTCCGCCGGCAGCACGCGGACCGTCCGGCCCCGGTGGACCGCTACGGTCCGCCGAGTCCCCGGTAGGTCCAGCCGGCCGCTTCCCACCGCGCGCGGTCGAGGGCGTTCCGACCGTCGATCACCGCGAGCCGCGCGGCCACCGCGGCGACGGCGGCCGGGTCCGCCTCACGGAACTCGCGCCATTCCGTCAGCAGCAGGACGTCCGCGCCCTCGGCCGCGGCCACCGGGTCGGTCGCGTACTCCAACTGCGGCCGCAGCTTGCGCGCGTGGTCCATGGCCTTCGGGTCGTAGACGCTGACCTGGGCGCCCAGCGCGTGCAACCGCGAGGCCACGTCGAGGGACGGGGAGTCGCGGATGTCGTCGGAGTTCGGCTTGAACGCGGCGCCCCACACAGCTATGCGGCGCCCGGCCGGATCGCCCCCGCACAGCTCGGTGGCGAGCCGCACGACCCGCTCGCGGCGGCGCAGGTTGACGGCGTCCACCTCGCGCAGGAAGTGCAGCGCCGGCCGACACCGAGTTCCTCGGCACGGGCCTGGAAGGCTCGGATGTCCTTCGGCAGGCAGCCGCCGCCGAACCCGATGCCCGCGTTCAGGAAGAGCCCGCCGATCCTGGCGTCGTAGGACAGTGCCGCGCTGAGCTGGACCACATCGGCGCCGACCGTCTCGCACACCTCGGCCATGGCGTTGATGAACGAGATCTTGGTGGCGAGGAAGGAGTTGGCGGAGACCTTGACCAACTCCGCCGTCACCAGGTCGGTCACCAGCATGGGCGGTTGGGGGGCGAGCGGGGTGTACACCTCGCGCAGGACGGCCTCGGCTCCTGGCGACTTCGGGCTGACACGGAACACCAGCCGGTCCGGGCGCAGGGTGTCGTCGATGGCGAAACCCTCGCGCAGGAACTCCGGGTTCCAGGCGAGCGCCGCACCGGCTCCGACCGGCGCCGCCGCGGCGAGGCGCTCCATCAGCCGGTCCGCCGTACCGACGGGGACGGTGGACTTGCCGACCACCAGGCAGGCACGGTCGAGGTACGGGGCCAGCGAGTCGATCGCGGAGTCGACGTGGGTGAAGTCCGCCGCACCGCCGTCCGCGCGCTGCGGGGTCGCGCCGCACAGGAAGTGCACGTCGCCGATCGCGGCGGCCTGCTCGTACGAGTCGGTGAACCGCAGTCGTCCCAAGTCGATCTGCTCCGCGAGCAGTTCGGAGAGTCCGGGCTCGTAGAAAGGCGTCCGCCCGGCCAGGGCGGTTGCAAGTTCCAGGGTCGTCCGAGTGGTCGGGTTGTGACCGGTTGGGGCGCGTAGCAGGGCAGGCACGGGCTTCGTGATCATTGTGGTGACTAAGCCCGATGATCATGAGGTTGCCCGTGCCTGCCGCTGCATCTTCCCCCGTCCCTGCCGTGCTGGTGAAGCTGGGTCCGCTGGATGCCGGCCGGATCACTGACCTGCGCCCCTACTTCGACTCGGTGCCAGACCCGCGCGCACGTCGGGGGCGGTGGTACTCGCTGACCGCGATCCTGCTGGTATGTGCCTGCGCGGTCGTCTCGGGCGCGAGGAGCATCGACGAACTCTCTGAGTGGGGCCAGCGTGCCTCGGACGCACTGCTGACAGTGATCGGGATCCGTCGTCACCTGCTCAGATGGCGGCACGCTCCGTCGCCGGCCACGATCGGCCGTGTGCTGGGGGCTGTTGACGGGGACGCCCTGGACCGCGCGGTGGGCGCCTATCTGGCCGACCGGCACCGCACCACCACCGGACCCGGCCCGGCGCCGTCGGCTTCCGCGTCGAGGCGGCCGCGGGTGATCGCTGTCGACGGCAAAGCACTCAAGGGATCAGCCCGTCTGTCCGCGACGCGCCGGCATCTGCTCTCCGCGGTCACCCACGACCCGGTCGTGACCCTCGCCCAGGTGGAGGTCGGCACCAAGACGAACGAGACCTCACACTTCCGGCCCCTGCTGGCACCGCTGGACCTGACCGGCACGGTCGTCACCTTCGACGCCCTCCACTCGGTCAAGGCGAACATCTCTGGGACCATGTGCAGCACCGCGGCTGCGGTACAGTTGATCTCGCGTTCGCCACTCGAACTCTCAGTGGTGGGCCTGGCGTTGGTGGTCCAAGGAAAGATGCCCCGCTTCCTGCGGGGAGATGCAGGTGCAAGGCCTGCCCGGCGCTCGACACGATCCCGCCTCCGGTATTCGGAGGCGGGATTCGCTTTTCCTCACCCGCCGCCACACGCTGCGGAATCTCCGCGCGCACCCTGTCCTCAGAGCGCCGCCTTGTGACACCGGAGGGCGGGCGGCAACACGGTTGTGTCTGGTCGCTCGGTGGGTTGGCCTTTCCCTTCTTCGCGCCGCATGGGCCCAGGCCGTGTCCACGGTCGGCGGAGACCAATGGGTACGGAGCCGTGGGCGGGGGAGTGGGATGCGGAGTTGGGAGAGAGTACTGCCCGTCTTGGCACTGTGTGAGCGCGGGCAGGTGGTGGGGCACGGCTGGACACTCGACACGGAGTTCCTCCTGATCCACCAGCAGCAGGCCGGCACCCTGGCAGGCCAGGGGCTGGTGGAGCTGGCGGGGAGGGGGACCGGGCAGAGCTGTCGGTGCTGGAGGGCCGGCCCGTACGGTGGGCAGCCCGCCTGACCCCGCACGGGCACGACACCCACACCTACGGCCGACTCCGCCCCCGCGCCGAGGCGACGCCCACCGAAACCGGTGCTGGACGGCCGGTGGAACTCATCCCGTCGCAGAAAGCAGCCCTGCGCGTATTCATCAACCTCGCCGACCAGCTCCGCATCCCGCCCGCTGAAGGGCTTGCTGAGCAGGTCCGTACGGCCTCGTGCGATCACGGGATCAAACGGTGGAGGCTGCATCTGACCGGGGAGCAGGTCGTGTCGGTGGCGTACGGGTTCTGGCTGCATCGCATGACGGGCTCCGCCGCGGAGGCCAACCGCTTCGCCCGCGAATACGGCGCCCTCCACACCCCGTCGCCAGCTGGGCAGGACGGCCTTGCGCCGGGCGCCGACGCCACGATGGCGGCTCCCGGCCAGTCCGGCTCGGGAGGCTAGCGGGCGAGGGTGACGTGGATGGGCAGGTCGGGGCAGCGGGCCAGGCCTTCGGCGAGGACGGCTTGTTCGGTGGGGTCGACGGTGAGGCGGTAGCGGGTTTGTCGGTGACCCAGTCGGTGAGGTACTGGCAGTGGTAGTTGGCGTGAGGGGGGCATCCACGTACTGGGGTCCTTGTCGGCCTTGGACCGGTTGGAGGCTGCGGACACCGCGATCAGGGCGCGGGGGTCGTCGAGGTCGTTGGCGTAGGCCTCGCGTTTTTACGGCTTTGTCGGCTATTGAAGGTCGGGGCCGGAACCGTGTGGCTGAGAATCCGAGCTGCTGACTGGGGATGGTGGTTCGGCTGCTGGTGAACGCCAATCTCCGGCGGGACTTGTCCGCATATCCTCCGGACATGGTTGATCAACGCTCGGTCGACGTTGGCGAGGTCCGGCTGGCTTATCAGCTGTCGGGTCCTGCGGATGCTCCGCCACTCGTCCTGTTGCACGCGCTGGGCAAGGATGCCACCGATTGGGAGGCGGTTGCGCCCGCTCTCGCCCGGAGCCGAAGGGTGTATGCCCTCGATCTTCGCGGTCACGGCCGAAGCGACTGGCCGGGGGACTACTCGCTCGAAATGATGCAGGCCGATGTGCTCCGGTTCCTGGACGCACTGGGGCTTGGACCGGTGGGTCTGATCGGGCACTCCATGGGCGGGCTCGTGGCCTACCTGCTCGCGGAGGACCATCCGCAATGGGTGAGCCGGCTTGTCCTGGAGGATGTGTCGGTTCCCCGTCCCCGGGAGCCGAGCACCCCGGCCAGGCCGGACGGCGCCCTGACCTTCGACTGGGAGATGGTGTTGGCTGTCAGGCGGCAGATCGACCAGCCCGATCCCAGGTGGCTGGAGCGACTCGACCGGATCACCGCCGAGACCCTCGTGATCGCCGGCGGCCCACAAAGTCATGTTCCCCAGGCCGGCGTCGCTGAGCTCGCCCGCTGCATCCGTGGCGGGCGAATGGTCACCATCCCGGTGGGACACCTGATCCACCACGCAGCGCCGGAGGCGTTCACCGAGGCGGTTTCGGCGTTCCTGGAGGAGGACTTCCGTCCTGCCCGCCAAACATGAGCGCGATCACAGGCCGTGACGTGGGGACGGCCGCACGGGTTCTTCGAGTGTGACCACGAATTGGGCCCGTGCGGCCTTGTCCCATCCTGCCTTCACGGGCATCTCGCGCGCGCATCTCGGCAGTTTGATCGAGGAGTTGGCCGGGCCGTGGCAGGCCCGGCGTGAATCGGCATTGCATCAGCGGCGGGGAGAGAAGCGTCACCGTGCCGCCGGGCCGGTGTTCACCGACCGAGTGCTGGTCGCCCTGGTCCACCTGCGCACTCAGCTCCCGCACGCCGCGCTCGCCGAGCTCTACGGGGTCGGCCGCTCCACCGTCACCGAGGCCATCGGCGAGATCCGCCCGCTGCTCGCCGACCGCGGCTTCGCCGTCCCCCGGTCGGCCCGGAGTGCGACTGCGGACGTTGGCCGACGTGTTCGCCTACGCCGATGCGGAGGGCGTGACCTTGCGGATCGACGGGACCGAGACCCAGGTCCGCCGACCGAAGGCTCACCGGCCGGGCCGCTGCGCGTTCGTCTCCGGCAAGAAGAAGCAGAACACCCAACCATCACGCCAGGACTGGGACAAGATCGCCCGTCTCCTCAAGCCGGTCTACACCGCTCCCACCGAGGAGGCCGCCCTGGAGCGGCTCGCCGAGTTCGCCGATGCCTGGGGCCGGAAGTATCCGGCGATCGTGAAACTGTGGGAGAACGCCTGGGAAGAGTTCTCCCCCTTCCTGCGGTTCGACACCGAGATCCGCCGCATCGTCTGCACGACGAACGCGATCGAGTCGGTGAACGCGCGCATTCGTCGGGCGGTCAAGGCCCGCGGCCACTTCCCCAATGAGCAGGCCGCCCTGAAGTGCGTCTACATGGCGATCATGTCCCTCGACCCCACCGGCAAGGGACAGGCCCGCTGGACCATGCGCTGGAAGACCGCGCTGAACGCTTTCGACATCACCTTCGACGGCCGCCTGTCGGCAGCCCGTCAGTAGCCTCAACTACCCCAGTTACAGCACTCGTTTGACAGTCCCGACGGCGCTGAGAAATGGGGTCGCGGCGAGTGATCTGGTTCTGCAGACTCTGGGCTGTGGATTGCTTGATGGAGCTCGCGGATCGGTTGACCGACGTCGGCGGAGTGGTCGGCGTGTGCCTGGGCGGCAGCCGAGCGAGGGGAACCCACCGGCCCGACTCCGATTTCGATCTGGGTCTGTACTACCGGCCGCCGCTGGACGCTGCTGCCTTGCGTCTCCTCGCGTCCGAGCTGACTGGCGAGTCGGTCGAAGTGACGGAACCGGGCGGCTGGGGACCGTGGGTGGACGGTGGAGCATGGCTGACCGTTGACGGTTGCCGTGTCGACTGGATCTACCGCGATCTGGACCGCGTTCACCGGATCTGGGAAGAGTGCCAGGCGGGGAACTTCGAAGTAGGCATTCAGGCCGGTCACCCGCTTGGGGTGTACTCCCATGCCTATATCGGCGAGGTGGCCGTTGGACGCGTTCTCGCTGACCCCCGCGGCGAACTGCGGGCCCTGCAACAGAAGACTCGCCGTTATCCGGAGCCGTTGCGCGAGGCGCTGATCGCCAACGCGCAGTGGGAGGCTCCCTTCACTCTGACCAACGCTCGCAAGGGAGCGGCTCGCGGAGACGCCTTTTATGTCGCCGGCTGCCTCTTCCGCGCCGTGGGGCTTCTCGTGCAGGGCCTGCATGCTCACGCGGGTTGCTGGGTGTTGAACGAAAAGGGAGCTGTTCAGGCTGCGGGGCAACTCCCGGCTGCTCCCGCGGACTTCGTGGCGCGGGCTCACGGGTTGTTCGCCATGCCTGGCATGACCCCAGTCGTTCTGTCCGCCGTGCTCGATGCCGCTGACGGGCTGGCCGCCGAGATATGTAGGCGGCTCACTTCCTGAAGGTAGCCACGGAGACGTAGTCGACCAGCCGGTCATGGTCGAGCACGACCGGCTGGTGCAGCGCCCACGAGGTCTGTGCCCTTCGCAGGGCCGGGTTTCGTTGCGGATCACTGCGTCTCCTCAGGGCGTGGGCGTGGGATATCGAGGTCGGTGGTGGGTCTCTTGGTGAGGCGGGCGGCTTCGGCCTGTTTGGCGCGGAGGAAGGTCAGGGTCGAGTCGAAGCCTTCGACCTCGCCGAGCCAGGACGGCAGCACCCCGCCCGGATCGGGGTGTTGATCGAGTTCGTCGTCGGTGAGCAGCCGCAGCACGGCGGTTTCGTCGTCTTCCGGTGCGAGCGCGGCCGCGGCGCTGTGCAGCCAGTCCGGGATGCCGTTCTGCTGGCAGATCCAGGAGAGTTCCACAGGGTGGAGGGTGGGGAGCGCGTCGGTGACGGCGGCGCGCGGGGTGTGCGGGTTTCCGGCGAGGGCGGTCGGTGCGGCGACCCGCTGGTGCTGATAGCCGCGTTCCAGGAGCTTCGCGGGGGCGGGTCGGTCGTCGCCGGCGGTGTAGAGGTACCGGCCGGTGCCGGGCGGATCTGACACGACGGCCGGCTGTGGCAGCCGCAGGAGCGGGGCGCAGGCCCCGCTGGATGACCAGCCGACCCCACCCCCGGACCGGGAGAAAGCGGAGCCTTCGCCGATGCTGGCAAAGCGGTAGCGAGGCCGTTCCGAACTCTGCTACCTGTGCCGGTCGGCCGCGGGGACGGTGAGTTCCAACAGCCTGCGGGGAACTGGTGGTTGCGCAGAGGCGTCCTGTGCTAACAGTGAATTCATCCAATGCCGCCGAGGGCGCGCGTTCGTCGGCTGCGGGGAGGGGGCGAGTGGTTGTGTCACGGAGCAGGAAGATCACGGTCGTGGTGGTCGCGGTCGTGTTGACCGTGTCGACGCCGTTCTTCTGGCTGCTGGGCACCCCGGATACCGGCCAGCTGGTTGCCGCCTCAGTCCAGGGCGCCACCGGTATTGCCGCCCTGGTGTGGGCGCTGATGCAGTCCTCGGCCACCCCACGCCCCGGGGTTGCGGTGGTCGATACCGGGAATGCCAAGGCCACCGGCGGAGGCCAGGCGTCCACCGGTGTGCGACGCCCGCAAGATGCGGGGAGCGGACCCGTTCGAGCGGAGCGAACCGGGGACGCCACTGCGGACGGGCCTGACAGCAGCGCAGGCACGGGTATCGACTTCAGCTGACCGGGCCGAAACGGCCAAAGCACGCGGGAGGGTTTCTGTCCGATGGTGAGATGGCCCAATCGCCGCCCAGACCCGGACGGTGACCCCAGCGCCCGGCCCGAGGCTGCAGACGCAAAATGCGAGCCGCCGGTAGCCGCCACGGACACCGGCGATGCCACCGCCCGCGGCGGCGCCACGGCGGTATCCGGCTACACCGGACCTGTCCCAGGGACCGCCGGCCCGGTACATGTGACCAATACGGGGGCCGCCACCGCCAGCGAGGGCGGCCTGGCTGTCACCGGGTACCTTGCGGTCGACCGCTTCATCCTGCAGGCCGCCCCGCGCGCGCCCGCCGCCTGGCCGCACCAAGTGGGCGTGATCCCGCCGCGTGCCCTGTCCTTCCAGCACCGCTCCGAGGTCGACCAGTTGCGAGCGGCAGTCGACAGCGGGGGCACCGCTGTGCTCGCCCAGGTACTGACCGGGACCGGCGGGGTAGGCAAGACCCAGCTGGCTGCCGACTACGCACGCACAACCTGGGACAGCGGCGAGGTCGACGTACTGGTGTGGATCAGCGCGAGCAGCCGCTCAGCAATCGCCGCCGGGTACGCGCAAGCCGGAGCAGAGGTCCTTGCCGCCGACCCCAGCGACCCGGAGCAGGCCGCGCGAGCATTCCTGGCTTGGCTGGAACCCAAAGCCGACCAGAGGCAGTGCCGGTGGCTGATCGTACTGGACGACCTCGCGGACCCTGCCGATATGCGCGGCTGGTGGCCGCCCACCAGCCGCCACGGCCGTGCCCTCGTCACCACGCGCCGCCGCGAGGCCGCCCTGACTGGAGCAGGCCGACGCCGGGTGACTGTGGGGGTATTCACCCCTCAGGAAGCCGCCGCCTACTTAACCGCCGTTCTCGCCGCACACGACCGCAACGAGCCGACTGATCAGATCAACAGCCTCGCCGCCGACCTGGGATACCTGCCCCTCGCCTTGGCCCAGGCCGCCGCCTACATCATCGACGCGGACCTGACCTGTGCCTCCTACCGAGAGCTGCTGGCCGACCGGATCAGGAAGCTGGCCGACCTGCTGCCGGAGTCCGGCGCATTGCCCGATGACCAGACCGCCACCGTGGCCGCCACCTGGTCCCTGTCCATCGAACGCGCCAACCGGATCCGCCCGGCGGGCCTGGCCCGCCCCATGCTCCAGCTAGCAGCCTTCCTCAGCCCCGACGGCATCCCCGCCACGGTCCTCACCAGTCAGCCCGCCCTCGCTCACATCACCGAGCACCACACCCCCACCAGCACGGGCGGCACCCACCAGCCAGTCCCGGTCTCAGCCGAGGACGCCGAGCTCGCCCTGCGGACCCTGCACCGGCTCAGCCTCATCGACCACACGCCCGAAGCCCCCCACCCGGCCGTCCTCGTCCACCAACTCATCCAACGTGCCACCCGGGACACACTGGTCCCGCATCAGTACGACCGGACCGCTCGTACTGCCGCGGACGCCCTGGTATTTGCCTGGCCCGCGACCGAGCGCGAAGCTGACCTGGCCCAGACTTTTCGCTCTAACGCAGAAGCGCTCACCGCGTGTGCCGAGGACGCCCTCCACCGGCCCGACGCCCACCGTCTCTACCAGCGTGTCGGAGAAAGCCTCGGAAACAGCGGCCAAGTCAGAGCCGCTGTCCGTCACTTCCAGCGGCTGGCAGACACAGCCACACGCCTCCTTGGCTCCGATCACCCCGACACACTCTCTATCCGCGCCCACCTTGCCGAGTGGCAAGGGAGGGCAGGAGACGCGGCCGGAGCCGCAGCCAGTTTGGAGCGGTTGAATGACGCTCTCGGGCAGATATTCGGCACCGACCACCCCGGTGTGTTCGCCACTCGCCATAATCACGCCTACTGGCTGGGGGAGGCTGGCGATGCAGCCGGAGCTGCCAGTGCTATGGAGCAACTACTACGAGATGAGATACGTGTACTCGGACCCGATCACCCAGGCGTACTAGCGACCCGCGAGAGCATCGCTACTTGGCAGGGGAAGCTGGGGGATGGCGCTGGGGCCAAAGCAGTCTACGAGCAACTCCTACAAGATCAGCTTCGGGTGCTTGGGCCTGCCCATCCTCGCCTACTCATCACCCGTGGCAACCTGGCCTACTGGCAGGTAAAGGCAGGAGATGTGGCTGGCGCCGCGACCGCCTTCGCCGAGCTGCTGGAGGACTACATGCGGGTGCTGGGCCCAGACCACCCCGACACCCTCACCGCCCGTAACAACCTCGCTTTGTGTCGGCGGGAGGAAGGGGATGCGGCCGGTGCAGCGACCGCCTTCGCCGAGCTGCTGGAAGACCGGGAGCGGATGCTGGGCCCGGACCACCCCGACACGCTGGTCACCCGTAACAACCTCGCTTTGTGTCGGCGGGAGGAAGGGGACGCGGCCGGTGCCGCGACCGCCTTCGCCGAGCTGCTGGAGGACTACATGCGGGTGCTGGGCCCAGACCACCCCGACACCCTCACCGCCCGTAACAACCTCGCTTTGTGTCGGCGGGAGGAAGAGGAGCGGCCGGCGCCGCGACCGATTGATGAGCAAGATCGGTAAGCGGCGGCGCGCGGCTGGATCGGCACCGGATCATGCCCATAAAACGGTTTTAGAAAGTTGATGTGCTCAAGATCTTGAGGAGCACCGTTTTCTGTACGATCTGGCAGGTGCAGCCACTCCAAGACGACGACACCGCCGATCTCCTCGCCCCTGTTCCGGACGTACGGACCGGCGGTCTCGTGGGGTACACACGTGTGTCCACGAAAGGGCAACTGCTCGACCGGCAGATCCACGCACTCACCGAAGCAGGGTGCATCCGGATCTTCGCCGACAAGAAGTGGGTCTGATGCAGGTTCGGGTGGCAGGTTGACCTGCCCCACGGTTTGGGTTCCAGCTGCGGTGGCTAACTGGCTGCGTGGATGGTGTCTTGTGTGGAGAGTAGTTCGTACTCGATGGCGGTCGAAGGGTTGCTGGAAGGCCCCGGCTGGAAGGGGGGGCCAGCCGGGGCGGTTGAGGGGGCGTGCGGAGGGGTGCGCCTCGCGGTGGGAAGGCTCCATGGGGCTTCAGCCGGACGATCGTCCCCATGGGCTATGGGTGAGGCCCGGGGGCACTGTCCCCTCCGCAGCCACATACCGCTCAACGGTGAACTTGCTCTGGCTACTCCCCTGTTGACGCCCCGAGACGGTGTGAGGTGTGGCACCCCCGTCGCCGGCCTGCGAGCTGGGGATTGTCGGCTCGTTCCTTTCGGCGGGAGGCCCGGCGCCACGGCCGTGCGGCCGGAGGGGCCTGTCAGCCCGCCATCAGGGCCGCCAGAGCGCGGTCCATCGCGGCGTTGAACTCCTCCGGGGTCAGAGGCAGGCGGGCCTTGACGTCCCGACTCCACTGGTCGGCGAGGATCTCCGCAGACCCTGCCTCGACACCGTCGAGCGCGGCGTCGGCCAGGTCCCACGGTGCGATCTTGGCGACGGGCCAGGCTGCGGCCATGTCGGTGTCGGCCAGGCCGAGGTGTACTGCTGTGACGAGCGTGCCCTGCTCGGCGAGCTCCAGGCGGACACCGTTAGTCATGGCCCAGGCAGCGGCCTTGCTCAGGTGGTAGGCATTGGCGCCCTTGCCCCCGAACCACGACATGGCGGAGAGGACGTTGACGATCGCACCCCCGCCGTTCCTGGCGAGTGCCGGAGCGAACTGCCGGATCATTTCGAGATGGCCGAACATGTTGGTCTCCAGCTCCTGCCGCAGCCTGTCCAGCGAACCGGTCACCAAGCCCGCCCCCGTACTGATCCCCGCATTGTTGATGAGTAGGGCGACGTCAGGGGCGGCCTCGGCGGCGGCCCTCACGGATGCGGGATCGGCGATGTCAAGGGGCAGCACCTCAACCCCGGGCAGGTCCACGGTCGCCGGTCGGCGGGCCGTCGCGTAGACCTTACGCGCGCCCCGATCAAGCAGACGCTGGACGAAGGCGCGGCCGAGGCCGCGGTTGGCTCCGGTGACAAGGGCGACGGAGTTGTTGATATCCATGTCCCGTACGCTAAAACCTGACGCTAACGTCAGAGGCAAGTGACCATCTAAGCCAGGGTGAGAGAAAAGACCATGTCTGTCACCGAGGACGCGAACGAGCCCTTGATCCGCATCGGCGAGGTGGCACGAGGCGCCGGCGTCTCGGTGCGCGCCGTGCGCTACTACGAGCAGCAGGGGCTGCTCACCCCGCAGCGCAGCCCGTCCGGCCAGCGTCTGTACCGGCAGGGCGCCATCTCCCTGGTCCGCTTCTTCCAGCAGATGTACGCCGCCGGCCTGACCAGCCGAAGGATCACCGAACTGCTTCCGTGCTGGGACGCCGGGCACACCGATGCCGATCAACGAGCCATGCTCCGCGTCGAGCGCGAACGCATCCAGGCCAAGATCGACGAACTGGAGGCCGCCCGGAACCGCCTCGACCAAGTCATCGCGGTCACGGACACGCACCCGTAGGCGCGCTCGGTCAGACCTCTCACCAGGACCGCTCCGGCCTGCTCACCTCCTGGTCCACCACGCACTGCGGGAACTGATGCTGAGAACCGCAGCCACCCGCCAACTCGACCCGGACCGCATCTCTTTCACCGAAACTCTGCGTTCCGCCCGGCGTAGTGTGACCGTCACCCCGGGCGGTTTTTCCCCCTGAGCTCCTGGTCCGAGCACTGCACGTACTCCAAGAAGACCTGCTGGAAAGACTCCTGCCCGCCAGACGGCTTCGCAGCCAGCCCCGCGTCATCAAGCGCAAGATGTCCAACTACTGGCTCAAGCGGCCTGGACATCAAACCTGGCCCCAACCCACCCGCGCCGGCACCCAAGCCATCCGCGTCAAACGACCTCCACCACCCGACCCAGACCCGTAAAGCAACGGCACTGCGCCTAGTCCCGCCCTGTCCGTCCAGGCCTGCCGACTCCCGGTCCGCATGCCGTTGCCGGATCCGGATGCCCGCGTTGTCGAATCGGTTCGATTCCGTATGCCAGATGGACGGCGTATCCAGGTGCGTCGCCCCGAAGCGAAAGGGAGCGTGCGGAATGGGCGCCGCCGCCGGAAGATCACTTCGGACGAGCGTAGCGCCGAGGAATTCCCGCAGCAATACCTCTGGCGTCAGCGATGTAAGCGAAGTCCGTGGAAGGTTGGGGTTGTCGTGCTTTTGCGAGAAGTGTCGTTCCGGGGTGTTGACAGCCGTCCGGCTTGTTCCTAACTTCACTTCACGCGAACCGGTTCGACGACCGGGCTGGTTCTCTCGGACCGGTTCGAAGAAGGAGTTCCTCGTGAACATCGGTGAGATCGCCCGGCGGGCCGGTGTCTCACGGAGCACCGTGTCCTACGCGCTGAGTGGCAAGCGCCCGGTCTCGGACGACACCCGCCGGAAGATCCAGCAGGTCATCGACGAGTTGGGCTACCGCCCGAACGCCAGTGCCCGCGCTCTGGCCAACGGCCGGACCAGCACGATCGGCCTGGTCTTCCCGCCGGCAGGCAACCACTACACCGGCATGCAGCTGGACTTCATCGGCAGCGTGGTCGAGGCCGCCGCGGCCTACGACTATGACGTGCTGCTGTCTCCCAGTGGCGTGGACAGCGATCGTTCCTTCCAGCGGCTGCTGGGGGAACGGCGAGTCGACGGCGCCATCCTCATGGAGATCAGGCTCGCGGACGACCGGGTCGACCACCTGGCCGAGCTGGGCTTTCCCTCCGTCGCCATCGGCCGCATCGCCAACCCGGAGAGCGGCTGGTGGGTGGGCCTGGACCACACCGCACTGGTGGAGGCGTGCGTCCACCACCTGGCGGACCTAGGCCACCGCAGGGTCGCCTTCGTCAACCGTCCCGAGCAACTGCTGCGGGCCGGATACGAGTCCGCGCACCGTGGCCTGGACGGCTTCACCAAGGCCGCGGCCGAACGTGGGCTGAGCGTGCGGACGTACAACTGCGGGGACGACGCCGCGTCGGGGCAAGCGTGCCTGGAACGGATTCTGCGGGACGACCCGGACACCACGGGGCTGGTCACGTTGAACGAGGCCGCGCTCGGCGGTCTCTACCGGGGGCTCGCCCAGGCGGGCCGTCATGTACCGCGCGATTTCTCCGTCACCGGGGTCGTCGCCGGCCGGTGGGCGGAGACGGTGACTCCGCAGCTCACCGCCGCCAACGTGCCGGCGGAGGAGATGGGCCGTCTCGCCGTCGACCTCCTCGTCGAGCGGCTCGACGACCCCGGCGCTTCGGCCCGGAACCACCTGCTCGCACCGCCGATCTCCCTGCGGGCCAGCACCGGGCCCGTCCTTGGTTCCGCCTGAGCCCGGCCTCCCGACTCCACCACACTCCCGACCACGACCCACGGACGCACCGCCCACCACGCTCACGGACACCTCGTTCCAGCGCTCCGAGCACCCGCATCCTTCACAGACGCCTTCAGCGTGCTCCGGCCTTCCCCCGTCACCCCCTGTCACGGCACACCCGTGCTAACAAGCAAAGGACCTGCCATGCACAGCACCTCCAGACAACGCCGTCTGACCGCCGTGGCCCTGACGACCCTGGCCCTGGCCGTCAGCGCCACCGCCTGCTCCTCCGGCTCGGACAGCTCCGGATCGAAGGACGCCGCCGGCGGTACCTACACGGTCTGGGACCCGTACCCGCAGTTCGCCAAAGGCTCGGACTGGGCGAAGCTGCTGGACCAGTGCGGCACCAAGGCGGGCGTGAAGATCAAGCGGACGGCCTTCGACACCAGCGACCTGGCCAACAAGACTCTGCTGGCGGCCCAGCAGAGCAACTCCCCGGACATCCTCATCGTCGACAATCCGGTGGTGTCGACCCTCGCCGAGGCGGGTGTGCTCACCACGGCCGACGACAACAAGCTGGACACCTCCAAGACCGATGCCAACCTGCTCGCGGCCGGCCAGTCCGGCGGCAAGACGTACGGCACACCGATCGGCGCCAACACCCTGGCCCTCTACTACAACAAGGAGGTGCTGAAGAAGGCCGGCGTGGACGCCTCCTCGGTCAAGGACTGGGAGTCGCTGACGGCGGCGCTGGCGAAGGTCAAGAAGGCGGGCAAGAAGGGCATCACCTTCTCGGCGATCGGTACCGAGGAGGGCAGCTTCCAGTTCCTGCCGTGGTTCTGGGGTTCGGGTGCGAAGCTCACCGCACTCGACTCCGCGCAGGGCGTCACCGCACTGTCCCTGTGGAAGGGCTGGCTCGACAACGGCTACGCTCCGAACTCGGTGCTCAACAACACCCAGACCACCAGCTGGCAGGAGTTCGCCAGCGGTGACTATGCGTTCAGCGAGAACGGTACCTGGCAGCTCGCCAATGCCAAGAAGGCCGGCTTCGACTACGGGGTGATTCCCATCCCCGCCGCCGAGGGCGGCAACGCCGCGGCCCCTACCGGTGGCGAGTTCGTGACCATCCCGGTCCAGAACGACTCCGCCCGCTACGGCACATCCCAGAAGCTGGTCACTTGCCTGACCAGCGGCGATGCCCTCTACAAAACCGACACCACGCTGTCCTACGTGGCCCCCACCCGTGAAGTCCAGGACAAGCAGGTGGCCGCAAACGCCGACCTGAAGCCGTGGGCCGACGCGGTCCGGGCGGCCAGGGGCCGTACCAGCGACGACCTGGGCACCAAGTACCCGAAGATCTCCGAGCAGATGTGGAAGGCCGTCCAGGCCGCTCTCAGCGGCTCCAAATCGCCCAAGGATGCGCTGTCCGAGGCGCAGTCGGCCGTCAAGTAACCAGGGATTCGCGGTCCGCAGATGAACGACACGAAACAGCTCTCGGACCGCCGGTCCGCGCTCGACAGGGTCGGGGCGGTCGCCGCCTCGACCCGAGCCGCGCGAGATCGGCGCCGTCCGGCCTCCCCGCAGTGGGCAGCCTGGGGCTTCCTCGCCCCGGTCACCGTCTATCTCGCCCTCTTCTACGCCTATCCGCTCTACCGCAACCTCGACCTGAGTCTGCGCGACTACACCGTCCGCTCCTTCGTCCAGGGCGACGCGCCGTTCACGGGCCTGGTGAACTACCGTAAGGTTTTCGACGACCCGGTCTTCGCGCCGGCCCTGCTGCACACCGCGGTCTTCACCGCCGTATGCCTGGTCTTCCAGTACGCCATCGGGCTCGCCCTCGCGGTCTTCTTCAACCAGAACTTCCGGCTTTCGGCCACGCTCCGGGCCCTGTTCCTGGTCCCCTGGCTGCTGCCGCTGATCGTCTCCTCCTCCACCTGGTCGTGGATGCTCAACAGCGACTCGGGTGTGGTCAACGCCGTTCTGCACGCCGTTGGCATCGGGCCGGTGAACTGGCTGACCTCGCCGTCCTGGTCGCTCACCTCGGTGATCATCGCGAACATCTGGATCGGCGTCCCCTTCAACCTGGTGGTGCTCTACAGCGGTCTGCAGTCCATCCCCGGGTCACTGCACGAGGCCGCCGCCCTCGACGGCGCGAACGCCTGGCAGCGCTTCTGGCGCATCACCTTCCCGCTGCTGCGGCCGGTCTCCGCCATCACGCTGCTGCTGGGCCTCGTCTACACCCTCAAGGTCTTCGACCTCATCTGGATCATGACCAAGGGCGGCCCGGCGGACTCGTCGACCACCTTCGCCACCTGGTCCTACCAGCTCGGTTTCGGCAATCTCCTGCCGGCCTTCGGCCCGGGTGCGGCCGTCGGCAACCTGCTCGTGGTCGCCGCTCTGGTGTTCGGCCTGATCTACGTCCGTGTCCAGCGAAAGCAGGCGCTGTCATGAGAACGGACGCTGTCACGAAGACAGGCTGGAAGACGGCCGTCGGCCTGCTGCTGACGGGGGTCATGCTCTTCCCGGTCTACTGGATGATCAACGTGTCCCTCACCCGCGACCAGGACATGCGCAAGAGCCCGCCGGACCTGTTCCCCACCCACGGCACCCTGGCCGGCTACCGCACCGTCCTCGACGAGCAGTTGCCTTACCTCGGCACCAGCCTGGTGGTCGCCCTCGGTACCGTCGTGCTGACCGTGGCCCTGGCCGCGCCCGCCGGCTACGCCCTGGCCAAGCTGCGCCCGCGCGGCGGCGGCCTGCTGAGCTTCGTCCTGCTGGCCGCCCAGATGATCCCCGGGATCATCATGGCGATGGGCTTCTACGCCGTCTACCTCCAGCTCGGCCTGCTCCAGTCCGTGCCCGGCCTGATCGTCGCCGACTCCACTCTGGCCGTCCCCTTCGCGGTGCTGATCTTCACCGCCTTCATGTCGGGTATACCCGGCGAGCTGCTCCAGGCCGCGCAGATGGACGGAGCGAGGGCGCTGCGGACCTTCTGGTCGATCGTCCTGCCGATGAGCCGCAACGCCGTCGTCACGGTCTCGTTGTTCGCCTTCCTGTGGTCCTGGTCCGACTTCGTCTTCGCCAACACCCTGGTCAACGGCGGCGCCCGGGAGCCGATCACCCTCGGCATCTACCACTACATCGGCAACAACAACCAGGAGTGGAACGCCATCATGGCCACCGCGGTCGTGGCGTCGTTGCCCGCCGCGGTCATTCTCGTCCTCGCCCAGCGCTATGTGGCGGCCGGCGTGACCACCGGCGCCGTCAAGGACTGAGTCCCCGGACCTGCCACGCCGACCGGCGCCCTCCCGCGCCAGCCGGCCGGAACCCCCTGACCGAGAAACGAGTCACACCACATGACCGCCGCACTGTCCGGCCCGGCATTCTCCGTCCACGACATCCCGTTCAGCGCGTACGGGTCCTGGTTCGACATCTCGCCCGTGATCGCGGAGAAGACGTATGCCGAGGACCTCCACCTCGTCTCGCACCAGAACGGCATGCACGGTGTCCTGCGTCTGGTCCCCCTGGAACCGGTGGGAGGCGGGCGGGCCGAGACCCGCGTCGAGGCGATACCGGGCCTGCTCAGCTGGGTCGGCGAGAGCGGGCGCGTCGAGCTCGCCTATGAGGCCCCGGACGCCGTACGCCTTCGGGGCAGCGGCCTGGACTTCGGCGTCCTCGCCGCCGTACGGACCCTCACCCCGTTCAGCGGAACGTACTTCTTCCACGATCCGGCCGCGAACGCGCACGTCTTCACCTCGTACGAGACCGGCCGCCGATACCGGGTCACCGTACTGTCCGGCACCCTCGCGGACGCGCCCGGAGACCAGGCCCTGGGCAGTAGCGATCGCGGTGTCACTGTGACAGCGGAGGCAGACGGCCACTGGGAGGTCGCGGTCGAGGAACTCGACACCGCTCGCCCGCCCTACGCATCCTCGGCGTCCTTCGACGACATCGCGTCGGCCGCGCAGGGAGCGTTCACGGATTTCGTGGACGCGGTGGCGCCCTGGCGTTCGGAAGCCACCCCCGCCGCCGAACTCGCAGCCTACGTCGTCTGGTCCGCGACCGTGGCGGCGAAGGGCCTGGTCACCCGGCCGGGCGTGCTGATGTCCAAGCACTGGATGGACAAGGTCTGGAGCTGGGACCACTGCTTCAACGCACTCGCCCTGGCGTCGGGTGCGCCGGAGCTGGCCTGGCACCAGTTCCATCTGCCCTTTGACCACCAGGACGAGAGCGGCGCCTTGCCGGACTCGGTCACCCACTCCGAAGTCCTCTACAACTTCGTCAAGCCGCCCATCCACGGCTGGGCCTTCGGCCACCTGCGGCGCAGTCTGCCAACCCACCTGGGCCGGGCCGAACTGACCGAAGTATACGAGCGCCTGGAGCGCTGGACCGGCTTCTGGCTCACGGTGAGGCGCGCGCCCGGCGCCGAACTGCCTTACTACCAGCACGGCAACGACAGCGGGTGGGACAACGCCACCACCTTCGACCCCGGGCGGGTGGTCGTCACCGCAGACCTCACCGCCTTCCTCGTCCTCCAGCTCCGCGAACTCGAGGCACTGGCACGAGAGTTGGGCAGACCGGACGAGGCGAGCCGGTGGGTCGGGGCAGCCGAGGAAATCCAGGCGGCGCTACTCGACCAGCTCTGGACCGGAGAGAGGTTCGTCGCGCGCTCGGCCGGGACCGGGGAGACCTGGAGCAGCGCCAGTCTCCTCGACCTGATGCCCATCGCGCTGGGTGAGCACCTGCCCGCCGAGGTCACCAGCGCGCTGGCCGACCGCATCAAGGCCCACCTGACCCCGTACGGCCTCGCCACCGAGCTGACCACCTCCCCGCACTACCGGGCCGACGGCTACTGGCGCGGCCCGATCTGGGCCCCCGCCACCGTCCTCATCGAGGACGGCCTGCGCCGCGCCGGCCACCTCCGACTGGCGGACGACATCAGCGCCCGGTTCCGCGCCCTGTGCGAGACCCATGGCTTCGCCGAGAACTTCGACGCCCTGACCGGTACCGGCCTGCGTGACCGCGCCTACACGTGGACCGCGAGCAGCTACCTCCTCCTCGCCCGTGACCACCACCTCCGCCTCGCGGGCACCGGGAGCGACGACGCCGTCGCCTGACCTGCGGGCGAGAACCACGGCCGAGTGGGCTCCCAGGAGCAGCACTCGGCTTTCTCTTAGAGGTCCTAACAAAGGCGTTGGACGTGCCTGTGGGTGATGAGGCAGGTGGCGAGGCCGAGGAAGGCTTCATGGATGTCGTCGCGTCGTTCCCAGCGGACGCGTAAGCGGCGGAAGCCGTGGAGCCAGGCGATGGTGCGCTCCACCACCCACCGGAAAGTTCCCAGGCCGGAGCCGTGCTCGACGCCTCGTTCGGCGATGACTGGGCGGATACCGCGCTGCCACAGCAGGCGCCGGTACTTGTCGTGGTCGTAGGCGCGGTCGGCGAGCAGGGCATCGGGTCTGCGTCTGGGTCGGCCGACGACTCCCGCGACGGCCGGAATCTTGTCGATCAGGGGCAGGAGCTGGGTGACGTCGTTGCGGTTCCCGCCGGTCAGCGACACCGCGAGCGGGATGCCCTGGGCGTCGGTGACGACGTGGTGTTTGCTGCCCGGCCGCGCGCGATCGACCGGGCTGGGTCCGCTTTTGGGCCCCGCCGGGCCGCCCGCACGTGCGAGGAGTCGATCACCGCCCGCGACCAGTCCAGCTGCTTTGCTGCCCGCAGCTGTTTCAGCAGCACCAGGTGCAGTTGATCCCACACGCCGGCTTCGTTCCACGCGGCCAGGCGCCGCCAGCAGGTCATGCCCGAGCCGAAGCCCAACTCCTGGGGCAGGTACTCCCATTGGATGCCGGTGTGCAGCACGAACAGGATCCCGCACAAGGCCTGCCGGTCCGGCACCCTTGGTCTACCCTCGACCAGCTTGGGTCCCGGCTCGGGCAGCAACGGCTCGATGAGCGACCACAGTTCATCCGACACGATCCACGGCCGCGACTGACGTTTCCCCACGCTTGGACCAACGACTGTCCAAGCCGAAGGTCACATGATCAACAACTTCTGTTAGGACCTCTTAGCCGACGCCATTGAACCGCGTCAGGCTGCGCGCGCGGTGGGCCTGTACGGACTCGCGCTGCTCGCCTGCTGCGCGGTCCTGGCCGCCGGCGGCGGCGGGGCCTGGACCGCCTCGGCCGCCCTGCTCGTCGCCGCCCTGCTCGTCGCCGCGATGCTGGTCACCGGCGCCGAGCTGATCCGGTCCGTGAGCTCCTGGGAGCTGGCCGTCTCCCTCGCGCCCCCGCACGCCCGTGCCTCGTACCTCGGCGTGGCCGGGATGGCGCAGTCCGTGCAGAAGTCTGCCGGCCCGCTGCTGCTGACCGGCGCCGTGATGACCGCCGGCCCCGCCGGCTGGCTGGTGCTCGGCGCCGCCGTCGCCGGCCTTGTCGGTGGTGCAGCGGCGCACCGCCCTGCGCCGGCTGGACCTCCTGCACCCGGAACCCGTACCGGCCGACCGGACTGGGCGTGTCAATTTATCGGCTGAAGCGGCCCGTGTTCATGCAGGTCAGATGCCCGTCGGGGCGTGGTCGAGGCGCGGACATCCCCCACAGAGCACCCTGTGACCGTCACGGCAAGAAGAAAAGGGGAAGGGCCGGGAAGAAACAGGGAACGGGGCGCTGCGGGGGATCAGTGGCCCGTGCCCCCAGTAACCCGCGCTGGCGGGGGCAGCGCGGGCCGGGCCGAGAATGCGCCCGGCTGCCCCCGGCGGGTGATCTTGGGCATCGCTGAGGTGAAACACCCGGCCACGAGCACGCCGGACGAACCGTTCGGCGAGAAGGGCCCGGAACTCGTTGCGTTGCGGGCCCTGGGTGTGGAAGGTCAGGAGCGGCCTTGACCTGTAGAGCCATTGCCGACGAGATGGATCACCGACTCATCAGGGCTCACCGCACGAGCGCCTGAGGCGGCCGCTGGAACTGGTGGCGAGGCAGGTCAAAGGAAAAGCAGGTGCCGACTCATGGACCGTGCGGGCAGCATGCCCGCATGTCTACCGAAGTCAGCGGGATGATCGAGTGTCGACCAGGTGCCCGCCTCTGGGGCCCCGACGACGAGGAATCCGTGTGGCACGCTGCCATCGACCTCTTCCTGCTCAACAACGGCAACGCCTACGACGCCCTCGCCTGCATCTTCGGTATCCGGAACTCCTTCGGCTTCCGCCCTCTGGCCGAAGGCCGCGGCTTTCCGAGCGACGCGTCTGAGGATCTGCAGACCGGATACGCCGCGTACAGCGGACCTCCTGACGTCCACGGCACAACATGGATCACCTGGGCCGAGCTTGCCTCCACCGACTGGCAGGAGACAGACAGCTCCGGCACACGAAGCCGAGAATCGGTCGCCGGAGACAAAATCCACTGCGGGCCGGTCTGGAGCGTGATGCGGACACTCAGCGAACTCCACGGAGCAGGCAACGTGCGACTCGTTGCCTGGTTCCACTGACCCGTGGCTTTGCTCACGGGTAGCGACAGCAGTTGTTCACGGGTTCGGGAGGCATCCCGATCCAGGGTCTGGTGATGTTCACGAGCTTTGACAGCACTGCGGTGCTTGCCAGGGCAGCAGTGGGATGCTCCTGGTGAAAGGGGTTGGTCATGCCCGCAGATGTCGAAAGTCGTGCCCGAGCCGAGGCCGGGGCCGGCTAGCTCTCGCCACGACAGTCGGCCACCTCACCAGAACTCACGTCACCAGAACTCACGGGGAGCTGGCCGGCGGCCCGTCAGATCGCAGCGCGGACCGCACCTCATCGAGGGCCGGGGGCCTGGGATCAAGAACGGGCTGACCGACCTCGGACGGCCAATTGGGACGGAAACGTGCCTCGAAGTCTGCGAAGTCGTTCCGCTGATACCGAGAGTCCAACGGCCGCAGCCGGATCTGTTGACGGCTGTCTGCCCACCAGATCTCGAAATCCGCAACCGTGCCTTCCGCCGGCCAGTCATCGCTCTGTTCCGGAAGCCACAGGACGTCGACGAAGCCTCCGATGCTCAGGCCGATGTCCACGAAGATCCCGATCGCACCGGGCCGGGGAACCTTCACAACGGTGCCCTCGAAGACCTGCCCGAAGCACAACCCCCGGCGAATCCGAGCCCACTCGGCATCTGTCACCACGAACGCATTTTCGCACCCTCGTCCGGGTCATGAGCAACTACACCCGGGCGGCAGGGTCCAGTCACAGACGTCGATCGCCCCGCCCGTCTGGGCGACACAGCGCTGCCGTCACTTCTCGTGACCATTCCCCGACGGGCGAACGTTCGACTGCTGCTGAAGCTCATCGACAAACGCTGTCGCTGATAGTGAACGAAGCCAGACCCGGGCTCCGCGGCGAAGCGTCGCTTGGTGATCGTCTCAACTGCCCACAATGCCAAGGGACGGGAATGGGCGCGGGTGAGGATCGCGGACGACCTCACTCCGCCGAAGGATCCGCGTTCATGTACCACGTAGCTCGCCAGGTCCGGGGTGGGGTTCGCGTCCCAACTCACCGCGAAACCGTATTCGGTCGGGACGACAGTGATTCCGGTGACGGCGGAAGGCGGGGCGAGGTCCCCGCGTGAGCCGCTTGATATCGAACATATCGAAGGTACAACCCGAGGTATTGAGGGCATTCGTGGAGCGCCTGGGTGGTGCTGGCGAGCGCTGCTGGGGTGTCGAGGGCGGTGCCGTGGATGTTCGGGGGCGGCAGCAGTGACTCGTCGGTGCTGGTGGCCGATCTCTCTGTCGCAGTCTGCTGACATGATCGTCCGAACAGTGCGGACGAGGGGGCGGGAATGGACCTGGCGGTGGAACAGGCGGCGCGGGAGATCACGGCGGAGGTCGTGGCCCAGGTGGAGGTGGCGGCCGACACGGCGAGCCTGTTGATCGCGCTCGCCCCCGTCTTCAGCGTGCTGCTGGGAAGCCCCTTCCTCGAAGAGCGGCTGAGCCGGAGATCGACTTCATGCCCCGCAGACTCGCCGCCGAATCCACCCCGAGCTGACGCGTGACATGAACCGCACCCGGTGAACGCGATGAGACAACGGGATCAAACGCCTCTCAACGCCGATCCGGGTAGCGGGCCCGGCCGTTGGGCAGCTCGCCCGACGTGGAGTCCTCCAGCAGCGCGGTGTACTTCCGCGAGAGCTCTTCGTAGCGCTCATCGGTGGCCTCGGGCCGACGCTTGCGTCGGGTCATGAGGTACAGAGCGACGGGCCCGGTGATCATCGAGACGACCGGAATCAGCGCCCACCACGGCATGAATCCTCCCCTGAGTGCGGCATACGGAGATCCTCCGGCACTCCTCCGGGAGCGTATGCCCTGGCAGACCACCCGCCAAAACCACACCCCCACACTTGGGCATCCCGGGTCCCGGCGACCGCACTTGTAACCAGTTGTTTCATACCAACCACTGGACGTGGTGGCCTGATCGAATCTAAGTTCCCCTCTCGGCACCGAGCTTGTACCCGCCACACATCCCCGGCGGGGGCAAGTGCGTTGCCGTGCAATGCCTTTGGTGGACCACCCCACCCACCGTGCGATGCGAAAGGCTGTGGTGAAGACCGGTGCCCCCGCGCCCGACGGCGCACTCGCTGAACTGACTACCGCCGCAGCAGGAGCCACCGACCGACCCCGCTTCCTGGTGCTCGGTCTGCTGGCCATCACCGACGGCCACGAGACGGTCGTGCTGCAACCCTCCCGACCCAGTGCGCTGCTCGCCGCGCTCCTTCTGCATCCCGGCGCCGTCGTCTCCGCCGATTTGCTTCAGCGCGTGGTCTGGGGAACCCGACCACCGGCCGGCGGCCGATCGGCGCTGCACACCTGTGTGCTGCGACTGCGCCGGCTCTTCGCGAAGTACGGCGTAGCCGACCAGGCGATCGAGGCCGTCCCCGGCGGTTACCGGCTCCACGCCGACGCCGACACCCTCGACCTGCTCCGGTTCCGCGAGTTGTTGCGACGGGCCGGTGCCAGCGAAGACCCCGAGTCCGCGCTGCACCTCGCCCGGACCGCGCTGCGCCTCTGGAAGGGTCCGGTCCTCGGCAACGTCCACTCCGACGAGCTCCATCGTGACCTCGTGCCCCGCCTGACCGAGGAACGGCTCCTCGCGGTCGAGCGCGTCTTCGACGGTGAACTGAGCCTGGGACGACACCGGGAGATGGTCGCCGACGCCCGCGAGGCGATCCGAGCCGATCCCGGCCACGAGGGGCTGTCCGCCCTGCTCATCGAGGCCCTGTACCGCTCCGGGCGACGCGCCGAGGCACTCGCCGAGTATCGCAGGATCCACGCGCACCTCACCTCGGAGCTGGGCGTGGAGCCCGGCACGGCACTGCGCGACCTGCACGGCGCCGTCCTGCGCGGCGAACCAACCGGCGGACGTCCCGGGTCGGCCAACGCAGGTGTTCCGCCACCCACAGCCGCTGCGTCGTCCGGTCTCGGACGGGCCTCACCTCCGGCCTCGGGAACCCTCGTCCTGCGCGCCCTCGTCAACGCCGGGCTGTTGGAAGAGGATCCGTCCGGCCGCTACCGCGTCCACGACCTGCTTCGGCTCTTCGTCCAGGCGGCCGGCACCAGCCTCCCGAGCGCCGCCCCACCCGATCCGACGTACTTCTCCCCGCCGGCCGCCGGCTGACCGTCCCCCCGCCGACCACTGGCTGACCGCCCCCCGCACTTCGGAGGTTTACGCACCCCATGGCCTACGCTCCCGCGTCCCACGAGGAGATCGCTCAGTCGCGGCCCCGCATCCGCAGGGACGTGCTGTTCACCCGGACCCCGTCCGGGGTGCTCTTCCACAACGCCCACGGCGGGTTCAATGTCGTCACGCAGTCCGCGTACCGCTTCGCCGCGCTGATCGTGCCCCATCTCGACGGCGAGCGCCGGGTCGAGGAACTGTGCGCCGGCCTGGGGGACAAGCAGCGCGACATGGTGGTCCAACTCGTGCGCGCACTCTACGCGCGTGGTTTCGCCCGGGACGCCGGGCTTACGCCACCGGCGGTCGGCTTGTCACCCCAGGTAAAGAAACGTTTCTCGCGTCAACTCGACTACCTTGACCACTACGCGGACAACGCGCCCGCCCGATTCCTGCGCTTCCGCTCCACCCCCGTCGCGGTCCTGGGCGACGGCGCCCTGGCCCGGTGGGCGGCGCTCGGCCTGCTCCGTAACGGCTGCGCCGCCGTGACCATCACCGAGCCGGACCTGCCGTACGACGGGCTCTCCCGCGAACTCCACGGGGTCGAGGGCACCGCCGACCTCGACGCCGAGGCCGCGGCCCTCACCGAGGCGGGCTGCGCCCCCCGCCTGGTCCGCCTGCCCGCACCCACCGCCGGGGCTTCGCCCGCCGAAGTCCGGCCCGCCGCAGGCACCCCCTTCGACGACGGGACGTACGGCTGGCAGGACCTCGACGGCTGGGACACCGTCCTGGTCGCCGGTGCGGCCGGGCGCCGTCAACTGCTCCGACTGCTCGCCGAGGGCGTGCCCGCCGGCCGCCGACTGCTCGGAGCCTGGACGTTCGGCAATCGTGCCGTCGTCGGCCCGGTGATGACCGCAGACGATCCCGGCTGCTGGTGCTGCGCCGTCCTGCGGCTCGGCGCGGGCTCCGACGCCGCCGACAGCGCGGAACTGTGGGCCTCGGTCGGCCCCGCCGCGCCGCTGGGCGCCCCCGCACCCGACCTCACCGGCCCGCTCGCCGGCATGCTCGGCAACCTCCTCGCCTTCGAGGTGTTCCGCCTCACCACCGAGGCGCTGCCCGCCGAGACCCGTAACCAGATCGTGGTCCAGGACCTCGACTCCCTCGACGTACTGACCGAGCCGCTCCTCCCGCACCCCCGCTGCCCGTACTGCGCGGCCGGGGAAACGGGCTTGGCCGAGGATGCCGGGGGGACCGAGGACGGCGGTGGGATCGAGAACACCGGCGCCGCCGAGGGCCTCGGCGGGGCCCTGAACTCCGCCGCGGACGAGAACGCCGGTGCGGTCAAGGACATCGCCGCGGTCACGGGCGTCGCCGGCGCCGAGCAGGCCACCGTCGCCGCCGCGGACACCAGCGCGACCGAACCCGCCGCCCTTCCGGGCGAGATGCTGCGTACGCCCCACTCGGACGACGAGCCCGCGGTGCCGCCCGCCGACGGAGCCGCCGACGAAGACGCCGCCAAGGCCCTGCTCGCGGCACTCGAGCAGCGAAGCGTCCTCGTCCACGAGCGGGCCGGTGTCTTCACCGCGTTCGCCGACGAGGACTGGGAGCAGACCCCGCTCAAGGTCAGCACCGTCGTCCTGGGCATCGCGCCCGGCCGGACGCGCCGGATCTCCGCCGCCGATGTCCACACCGTGGCCGGTGCCCGCCTCACCGCGCTCTTCCGTGCCGCGGAGGTCTACGCCGAACACGTCGTTCCGCCCCGGGTGCTCGACGCCACCGCGCTCCCGGCCGCCGTCGGCAAGTGGACCCGTGTCGCGCCGGCCGAACTCGCCGTCTCCAGCGGGCTCGACGTCCCGGCGGACCGGGTCGCCCACTGGAGCGAAGCCGTCTCCCTGACCGACGGCCGGACCGTGCTGGTACCGGCGGGCGCCGTCCGCACCCTGGGCGGCTGGAACGATCTGGGCCTGTTCGAGCGGACCTCGGCCGGCACCGGCGTCGCCACCGCCCCGCGGCCCGCGCTCGCCCGAGCCCTGGCGACCGCACTCGCGCTCGACGCGCTGCGCGGCGCCGTCCGCCGCACCGCACCGGTGCCCGCCGTGGACCCCTCCTCCCTCACCGCCGACCCCGAGGCGCTCTTCCTGCTGCGCTCGGCGGAGAACCTGGGCGTCGACGTCGAGATCCTCGACCTCACCGCAGCCGGCGACGGTCTGCTGCCCGTCGCCCTGGCCCGCCTCACCGATCCGGCGACCGCCGAGGTGCGCTGGGCGACCGGCAGCGGCCTGCGGCACCGCGACTCCGTACTGGAGGCCCTGCGCGACCTGCTCGGCGCCGAGCAACTGCGCCGCGCCGCGGACGGACCCGACACCGGCGACCCGATGTGGGCCGACCTGGACGCCGCCACCCTCGTCGCCGAGGGCGTCGTACCGCTGGCGGACACCGACACCACCTGGGCCGCCGTGCTCGACGGCCTCGCCGCCGCCGGCCGGGACGCCCTCGCGGTACCGCTGCGCGCCCCCGACCTCGCGGCCGGGCACCTCCACGCGGCGCGCGTCCTGCTGACCCGCGGGGCGCCCTGTGCCGACTGACACCGTGGCCGCGCCGCGCGACCGGGCCGCGGCACGTGAAACGGGGTCCACCGGGCCCTGGGACGAGGTCTGCGCCGCGCTGACCGACGCCCTCGCGGAGCGTGCGGGACGCCACCCCGGCACACCGCCGGCCGTAGTGGTCCCGCTCGGCCGTCGCGATGAACTGGCCGCCGGACCGGCGGAGTTCGCCGCCGACGCCGTACCGGTCGGGCTGTACGGGCACCACGCCGTGGTCGGCCCGCCGACCGTGGACGGCGGTCCGGGCTGTCCGGGCTGTCTGGCCCGGCGCTGGCAGTCGGTACGGGCCGGATTTTTGCGCGACGCCATCGAGCGCGACGGGGAGACCCGGGCCACCGGCATCCCGCCGTGGCAGGCCGACTTCGTGGCGGACGCCCTGTCCGCCCTCGTCGCGGCGGCGGCCCGGCACCCCCGCGCCGCCCGACACCCGTGGGTGTGGCTGCTGGACCTGGAGACGCTGCACGTGGCCCGGTTCCCGCTGGTACCGGACGGTGAGTGCCCGTCCTGCGGGTCACGTCCCGACGACACCGCCGAAGCCGCCCGGATCACCCTCGACTCCAGCCCCAAGCACGCCCCGGACGGCTTCCGGCTGCGCCCGCTGCACGCCTACGACCTGGTGCCCGAGGCGTTCGCCAACCCCGTCACCGGGATGCTCGGACCGTCCGTCGTACCCGACCTGACGTCCGCCTCCACCTCCTCCACGGTCGGCGCGTTCACCACCCGCTCGGGCGACTACCTGCGGGAGTGCTACTGGGGCGGTCACACCGGCACCTACGACGCGAGCGTACGCGTGGGACTGCTGGAGGGACTTGAGCGGTACGCGGGGATGCGGGCCCGCGCCAAGCGGCCCGTCGTGACCGCCGCGCTCGACGACCTCGGCGACACGGCGGTCGATCCGCGTGTCACCGGCCTTTACTCCGACGCCTTCCACGCCGCCGACCCGGACGCGCCGCGCTTCGCCCCGGACCGCCCGGTGCGGTGGGTGTGGGGCTGGTCGCTGCGCGAGGACCGGCCGGTTCTCGTACCGGAGGTCGTGGCGTACTACCACGCACCCGGGGGTATCCAGCG
Source organism: Streptomyces sp. NBC_01571 (assembly GCF_026339875.1). Lineage (NCBI taxonomy): Bacteria > Bacillati > Actinomycetota > Actinomycetes > Kitasatosporales > Streptomycetaceae > Streptomyces > Streptomyces sp. NBC_01571. Next base: position 981,893 of record NZ_JAPEPZ010000002.1, on the reverse strand, counting down.
GCGCTTCGTCCAGGAGAGCTCCAACGGCTGTGCCTCCGGCGGCAGTCTCGCCGAGGCCGTCTACCACGGCCTGATGGAGACCATCGAGCGCGACGCGTTCCTGCTGGCCTGGTTCGGCCGGGCCCGGCTGCCCGAGATCGACCCGTCGAGCAGCACCCGGCCGGCCACCCGGGCCATGGTCGCCCGGCTCGCCATGTACGGCTACCGGGCACGGTTCTTCGACACCCGCGTCACCTTCCCGGTGCCGGTGGTGACGGCGGTCGCCGAACGCGTCGACGGCGGACCCGGACTGCTCTGCTTCGGCGCGGGCGCCTCCCTCGACCCCGAGGACGCGCTCGCCGGCGGGCTCTGCGAGATCGCCACCGACTCCGTCAACCTCCGCCGCCGTACGGCTCGCGAGGAGCGTCGACTCCGGCGGATGGCGGAGGACTTCGGCGAGGTGCGGGTGCTGCACGACCACCCACTGCTGTACGGGCTGCCCGAGATGGGCCCGTACACCGACTTCCTGCTGCGCGGCCGCGACGTCGCGGACCGGGTGCCGCTGTCGTCGCTCGCCTCCGGCCCCGGTGCCCTGCCCGCCTCGGCCGATCTGCGGGACGACGTGGCGGCGTGCGTCGACGCGGTCACCGCACGGGGATTCGACGTGGTGGTGGTCGACCAGACCGTCGCCGAACAGCGGGCACTCGGCTTTCACACGGTCAAGGTCCTGGTGCCCGGCCTCATCCCGATCGACTTCGGCTGGAACCGGCAGCGCGGCCCCCTGATGCCCCGCGCACGCACCGCGCTGCGAGAGGCAGGACTGCGCGCCGACGACCTGCCCCCGGACGGCCTCAACCCGGCCCCGCACCCCTTCCCTTGACCACCGCACCCGTCGCTCGACCGACGCGCCGGCCCCCGACATCCGCACCACGCCCCATACGGCGCCCGGCACTTCAGCCGTCCGCGCCCACCACAGACGAGCACGAGCAGAAAAGGGAGTGACCGTGGGATACGCCCATGAGTACGCGACCGCGGTGATGCGGCGGGGCCGAGTCCCCATGGAACCGGCCGACTTCGTCCCCGACTGGTCCGACCGCCCCCGCAAGGGCAAGTTCTTCCCCGGCGCCTCGCACGTGCCACTCCCCGACGGCGGCTGCGCCGCGGACGCGACCCTCGGCCGGGGCCTGTTCGGCGAGTCCGGCACGGGCGCGTTCACGCTGCCGCTGCTCGGCGCGATGCTCCGGGACTCCTACGGTCTGACCGGGCGCCGTCTCGCCGTCCAGGCCAACACCGACCTGGGCTCCCTGCCGTTCTACTCGCACGCCAACTGGTCGCGCGGCACCGCCTCCGGCGGCGGCCTCTACCCCATCGGCGTGCACTGGATCAGCGGGGCGAGCGGGCCCCTGACGCCGGGCGTCTACTACTACGACACCCCGCACCACCGCGTCACCCGGGTCCTGTCGGGCGACGTGAGCGCAGAGGTCCGCACGGCCCTCGGCGATCTGGAGGAAGCCGCCGGGACCGACCAGTTCCTCGTCCTCGGCGTGACGTTCTGGCAGAACTCGTTCAAGTACAACAGCTTCTGCTACCACGCCGTGACGATGGACATCGGCGCCCTCGTGCAGACCTGGCGCATGTGGGCCCGCGCGCACCGCCTCCACCTCGGCAGCGCCCTCTGGTTCGACGAGCCCCGGCTCGGCCGGCTGCTCGGGCTGACTCCCGAGGAGGACGGTGTGTTCGCCGTCGTACCGCTGCGCTGGGCCGGCACCGCCGCACCGACGCCGGCACCGGCGACACCCGACGCCTTCGTGCGCCGGGTCCCCGACGAGAAGTCCCACCGGGTGCTGTCCTTCCCGACCCTGGAACGTATCCACGCCGCCACCCTGGAGGGCGCCGCGGACCGGCCCGCCCCCGGCGTCCTGGACGCCGCCCTCGCCGCTCCCGCCGTCTCCGGCGACCGCGTCCCACTGCCGGCGCCCGCGCCGCTGGAGGTTCCCGTACGCCGTGCGCTGCGTGAACGCCGCAGCAGCTTCGGGCGGTTCACGTCCGTCGAGCCGCTCGACGCGGCCAAGCTGTCCGCCACGCTGCGGGCGGCGATGGCCGCGAGCACGCTGGACAGTGACGCCGAATCGCCCGGGGGAGCACCCCTGACCCGGCTGTGCGTTTTCGTCAACCATGTCCGCGACGTGCCGGCCGGCCTCTACGAGTACGACCGTGACACCGGTGAGCTGGTGCTGCTGAAGGCGGGCGACTACGGCTCCTTCCTCCAGCAGAACTACTTCCTCGCCAACTACAACGTGGAGCAGGCCGCCGCCGTCCTGGTGCCGGTGGCACGTACACACGCCGTGCTGGACGCCGTCGGGGACCGCGGCTACCGCCTGGTCAACGCCGTTGTCGGCGCCGTCGCCCAGGCCGTCTACACCGCCGCCTCCGCGGCCGGCACCGGCTGCGGTGTCGCCCTGGGCTTCGACAGCGTCTCGTTCGAGGAGGAACTCGGGCTGGCCGAGCGGGGCGAGATCCCGCTGCTGATCATGATGATCGGCCACGAGCGTGCCCGCTCCGCCGACTACCGCTACGACATCGTCGCGCCGTGACCCCCGGCCGGGCCCTGCCCCCGAACGCCGCCCCGCCCCGGGGTCGCCGACCGGACTGGCGGCCCGCCCGCGGACGGCGGCACACCCCACACGAAAGACGGCAGCACACCCCACACGAAAGGGGGAGGGCGTGAGCCCCACCGCCACCAGTCCGGCCCAGGACTCCACCGACGCCGGTGGATCCGCGTCCCTGCACGGCCGCTTCATGCTGCGCGTCGCAGGCCTCCCGATCGACACCGTCGTCGCCCTGCGCGCCCCCGAGGCAGCCGACTGGGCCGCCCGCGCCACCGACGAAGAGGATCGGCTCGCCGCACTCGGCGCCGCTCTCAGCGACCCGCTGTCCACCGTGGTCGGCGCCACCGAGGACGCCGCGCTGCGCCGCCGTCTGCTCGCGCTGCGCCGCAACGTCTTCAACAACCGTCTGCCGAACGACCTCGACGCGGCCCGCGCCCTGGCCGCCGAGATCGGCGGGGACACCGGAGCCGACCTCGCGACCTGGCTCGACGCCCGCCTCCGCTGGGCGGACCTGCGCGCCGAGGGGGAGAGCGTCCTCGCCGCCGGACTCGCCCGCACCCGCACCGCCCTGCGCGAGCTCGCCCTGGACGACCGGCTGCGCCGAGGCCTGCTGCTCGCCTCGCCCACTCTGGAGGAGCGGCTCGACGCGTTCGCCGCAGATCCCGCTCCCGTCCCCGGCAAGCGGGCCCGCAAGATGGAACGCTCACTGCTCTCGTACGTCTACCGCACCGCCTGCAAGACCAGCCCCTTCAGCACCCTCACCGGTGTCGCCCTCGGCGGTTTCGAGACGTCGGACGGAACACCGGCGGCCACCCACGTCGGCGACGACTGGACGGGGCACTGCCGGCTCAACGTCGTGGTCCTCACCCGGCTCGCCGAACTGGTCGCCGCCGACCCCCGGCGCCGCGCCGACCTGCTGGTGGCCCTCGCCTCCGGATGGAAGCTGGACGACGACCGGGTCCGCTACGTCCAGCGGGCCGTCACCGCGGGCGACGACAGCGCCGCGGTCAGCTTCGACGCCGCCCAGGACCGGCTCCTCTTCCTCCGCCGCCGAGGCACCCTGGACGGCATGCTCGCCCTGCTGCGGGACCACGACGCCACCCTCCGCCACGGCGACCTGGCCAACTGGCTGGCCACCACCACCGGCGCCGACGACGAGGCCGCGGGACACTACCTCACCGCCCTGCTCGACCTCGGCATGCTCCAACTGCCCAGCCTCGCCACCGAAGTCCACGACCGCGAGCCGCTGCGCGCCTTCCAGCAGTCGCTGCGCGCGCTCGAACGCCCCTGGGCCGACGAACTCGCCGCCCGTCTGGGCGGCCCGGCCGACGTCCTCGCCCGGTACCCGGAGGCGGACGTCCCCGGCCGCCGCGCCCTGCTCAGGACGCTCCGCGCCGACCTGCTCGCCCTCCAGAGCGACCTCGGCGCCGAACGGCCCGCACTGCCACAGACCCTGGTCTACGAGGACGTGTCCGCCGGCACCACCAGCGCCGGCCTCGCCGAGTGGACCGCGCTCGCCGCCGCCCCGCTCCGCTCGATCGGCCGGGTGCTGCCCGCCTTCGACGTGGCGCTGCCCCAACGGCTCACCCTCAAGGGCTTCTTCCTCGCCCGCTTCGGACGCGGCGGGCGGTGCGAGGACCTGCTGCGTCTGGTCCACGACTTCCACGAGGACATCTTCCGGCAGTACCTCCAGTTCACCGCGACCAAGGACGACCGCCTCCCGGACGGCAGCCACGCCCCGGAGGAGAACTGGCTCGGCATGCCGGAGATCACCGCCGTCGACCGGGCGCGCGCGGCCCTCACCGCCCGGATGCGCGCCGACTGGGCCGAACTTCCCGCCGGAGCCGAAGAGTTCGTGCTCGACGACGCCACCGTGGCCGAGGTGGCCGAAGCGCTCGGCTCCGCCGCGCCCACCTTCCAGCCGCACAGCCACTTCCTCCAACTGGCCCGCCGCGACGGCGATCCGCTGGTCGTGCTGAACGACTCCTTCGGCGGCCTGTGCTTCCCCTTCACCCGCTTCACGCACTGCTTCGACGGCGCGGACGCCCCCGGTCTGACCCAGGCGCTGCGCGAGGAACTGCGCCGACTCCTGCCGCCCGGCGCGGTCTTCGCCGAGATCACCGCCGGTGCAGCCACCACCAACCTCAACCTCCACGGCCGCCTCACCGACTACGAGATCGTCTGCCCCGGTGAGCACAGCACCGCCCCGGAGGAGGCCCGACTGCACCTCGACGACCTCTACGCCGTGCACGACGCGGACAGCGACCGGCTCACCCTGCGCTCACACCGCCTGGACCGCGAGGTCGTCCCGCTCTACCTCGGCTACCTCGTTCCCATGGTGCTGCCCGAGATCCCCCGCACCCTGCTGCTGTTCTCGCCGACCGCCCGGTCCGTGCCGGACGTATGGCGCGGGGTGCCCACCGGACCTGAGGACGACGGCGTCACCCGGCGGCCCCGGGTCCGCCACCACTCCCTCGTGCTCCAGCGGCGCTCCTGGACGGCGGCCGACGGCACCCTCCCGCTGCGCGCCCCCGACACCACCGACGGCGAGTGGTACCTCGGCTGGCACCGCTGGCGCGTCCGGCACGGGCTGCCCGACCGGGTGTTCGCCACCGTCCACGAGGAGACCTCGGGCGAGAGCGGCGGCTGGTTCGGCGGTTCCAAGCCCCAGTACGTCGACTTCGAGAGCCCGCTCTCCCTCACCGCCCTCGAAGGCCTCCTGGCAGGGAAACACGCCCGCACCGTCTTCGAGGAGATGCTGCCCGGCGAGAGCGAACTCCACGTCACCTCACCACGCGGCCGACATGTCGCCGAACTCGCCGTAGAGATACTGCCCGGCCCGGCCGGCCTGCCCGAAGAGGACCCCACCCGATGACCGCGCCCACCGCATCCCCCGACACCCCCGGCACCCAGGACGACGACGCCCCCGGCGACTGGCTCGCCGTGCACGTCTTCTACGCAGCCAGCCCCCGCCCGCTGCTCCTGCAGTGCGTCAGACCACTCGTGGACGAACTCACCGAGGAGGGCCTGCTCGCCGGGTACTTCTTCATCAACTACTGGCTGGAGGGCCCGCACCTGCGGCTGCGGCTGCGCCCCCGGCGGGCCGCCGACGCCCCCGTCGTCCGGGAGCGGGCACACGCGGCCCTCGACGCCTTCCTTCGGGAACGGCCGGCGCTGTACGAGGTGAAGGCGGGCTTCCTCGCCGAGCTGTACGAGACCCTGTTCACCCTGGAGTACACCGAGGACCAGCGCGCCGCGTTCCTCGGCGACGACGGACGGATGCGACTGCGCCCCAACAACAGCTTCGAGGACCGGCCTTACGAGCCCGAGTACGGCAAATACGGCGGCCCCAGCGGCATCGCCCTGGCCGAGTGGCACTTCCAGCACTCCAGCGACCTGGTCGTCGAGGCCACGCGCAGCATGAACCTGCACCTGCGCACCGTGCTCCTCGGGCTCTCCGCCCAGCTGATGATGGTCATGTCCGGCACCTTCCTCAAGGACGACGCGGCGCTGCTCACCTTCCTCGACCGCTACCACGCCTTCTGGGACCGGGCGTTCAACGGAACCAACTACACCGAGGACAAGGGCTACGACCGCGCCTACAGCGCGATGGGCGCGAGCCTTCCCGAGCGTTTCCGCCGCATCCGCGACACGGTCGCGCAGGGCGAGCCGGAACGGCTCCCGGCGTTTCTGCGCGGCTGGGCCGAGCACTGCGCCGAACTGCGCGACCGGGCCGAGGCGTTGGCGGTGGGTGGTGAGCTGACGTTCCGGGCGTGGGACAACAGCCGCGACATCCGCCCCACCGATCCCGCCCAGGCGCTGCCCATGCTGCTCTCGCCGTACATGCACATGACCAACAACCGGCTGAGCATGACCATCCGCGACGAGGCGTTCCTCTCCTACGTCCTGGCCCGCGCTCTGCGTGACGAGGCGTCCGGGAACGCCGGGGAGAAGGGGGACGCGGAGGCCGCGGGCACCGACGGACCGGGCGCCGACCCGGCGCCGGAAGGCGGTCGGACGCCGGGGAGCGAAGAGTGAGCACCGACGCGTTCCTCGCCGCCCGGCCGTGCGTACGGGGCGACGTCGTGTTCGGCCCCAGCCTGGTGCGCGGTGCCGACCGCATCCACCTGCTGATGGACCCGCGCACCGGTCGGCGCCTGGAGTTCGGCCCCAAGGAGCACTTCATCATCGCCCGGCTCGACGGCAGTCACAGCCTCGACGAGATCGGCCAGGCGTACGCGGGCGAGTTCGGGGCGCGACTCGGCGAGGCCCAGTGGGGACAGATGCTCCGGCTGCTGCACGGCCGAGACCTCCTAGACAGCGGCCCCGCACCGGCCGCCGTGCCCTCCACGCCGCCCACCGTTCCCCGGGCCGGCCATCCGCCGAGCAGCATCCTCGCCGGACGGACCCGGCTGGTCGCCGACGCGCCCGCGCTGATGGACCGGCTGCACCGGGCCACCGCTCCCGCCCGACGGCCCGCCGTGCTGATCCTGCTCGTCATGCTGGCCGTCGCGCTGCTCGCCGCCGTCGCCGTCCAGGCCGGCCCGCTCTGGCGGCACACCGAGGAGACGGCACGGCAGCCCGCGCTGCTGCTCGCCGTCGGCTGCGTCCTGTGGTGCAGCCTCGCCCTCCACGAACTCGCCCACGGACTGTTCGCACGGGCCTGGGGCGGCCGCGTCACCGAAGTCGGGCTGCGCTGGATCCTCGGCGCCACCTATCTCTACTGCACGGTGGAGGACGTCCAGTTCCTCGGCAGCCGCGGCCGCAAGGTCGCCACCGCCTGCGCCGGCGTCTTCGCCAACCTGCTCTTCCTCGTGCCCTTCTACGCCGTGTGGGCGCTGTTGCCCGCCCAGGCCCAGGCCCGCCCCGCGCTCGGCGCGCTGCTTCTCCTCGGGGTGGTCTCCGCCGTGGCCAATCTGCTGCCGCTGGCACCCCTCGACGGCTACCGGGCCCTCGGCCACGCCCTAGGCGTCACCCAACTCGCCACCGGCAGCCGCGACTTCGCGGGTATCGCGGTCCGTGCCGCGTTCCGCCGCGGACCCGGCCTCACCGCGTACCCGCCCCGACTGCGGGTCCTGTACGGCGGCTTCGCCCTGCTGACCGCCGTACAGAGCGCCGCGCTGCTCGCCCTGTGCGGAGCCGCGTTGCGCGTCACCCTGCCGGACGGCCTCGCGGTCCTGGCCTGGTGGCTGCCCGTCGCCCTGCTCGCCGCCGTACTGCTCCTGTGGGCCCTGGGTTCATTCGGCCGCTCCCGGCGCACCACGCCCGCCGCGACCAGTGGCCCCACGCAGGCGCCCGCGCCCGACGGACGTGCCCCCGCCGCCTCCCCGAAGGACCAGGGCACCGGCCCCACACCCCCCACCGCCACGTCTGGGCACCCCACCCCGGCGACGGGCACCGGACCGCTCCCGCACGGCCCGAGCCCACGGATCCACCCTAGGAAAGAGGCGATGAGCGCACCCGAAAGCAAGTCCGAGACCGTCACCGAGGCCATCCTCACCGAGACCCTCCCCGCTGAGAGCGCCGTCGGTGTGACCGCTACTGAGCCGGTCGTCGCCGTGGACGGCGTCACCAAGCGGTACGGGGAGGTGACGGCACTCGACGGTGTCAGCCTCGACGTACGACACGGCGAGTTCTTCGGCATCCTCGGCCCCAACGGCGCGGGCAAGACCACCCTGGTGGAGATCGTCGGGGGCATGCGCGAGGCCGATTCCGGCACGGTGACCGTCTTCGGGCAGAGCCCCTGGCCCCGCGACACCGCGCTGCTGGCCCGGATCGGTGTACAGACGCAGGCGTCGGCGTTCTTCGCCCGCCTCACCGCGGGCGAGCATCTGCGCACGGTCGCCGCGCTCTACGGCATGGACCCGACCGCAGCGACCACCGCACTGGAACGCGTCAACCTCACCGAGAAGGAGAACGCCCGCGTCGACCACCTCTCGGGCGGTCAGCGCCAGCGCCTCGCCGTCGCGACCGCGCTGCTGCACGAACCCGATCTGATCTTCCTGGACGAACCGACGGCCGCCCTCGACCCCGAGGCCCGCCGCGAACTGTGGGACGTACTGCGCTCGTTGCGCGCGGAGGGGCGCACGATCATCTGCACCACCCACTACCTGGAGGAGGCCGAGGCGCTCTGCGACCGGGTGGCGATCATCGCCGGCGGCCGGGTCGTCGCGCTCGACACGCCCCGCAACCTCATCCGCTCCCTCGCCGCCCCCACCCGCCTGTTCGTCCCCGCCGCCGGCCTCTCCGCCGAGGCGGCCGTCGCACTGGCCGGCGTGGACCGCGCCACCGTCCAGGGCGACGACCTAGTCCTGGAGACGACCGTCCCCAACCGCGTCCTCACCGCCCTCGGGGACCTCGTGGACATCGACACGGTCACCGTCCGCACCCCCACCCTCGAAGACGCCTACCTGACGCTGACCGGAACCGGATCGGAGCACCACCGTTGAGCGCCTACGCCGCACTGACCAGGGCCACCTACGTCGCGAGCGTGCGCGACAGGACGACCCTCTTCTTCACCTTCGCCTTCCCGCTCGCCTTCCTGGTCCTCTTCGGCCTCATCTTCCAGGGCCAGCACGTCGACGGCGGCCTGTCGTCCATCAACTACATCGCTCCGGGCGTGCTCTCCTGGGGTGTGGGCAACGCGGCGGTGTTCTCCGTCGGCTTCGCCCTGATGCAGTGGCGCCGGGACGACCTGCTCCGCCTCATCTGGCGGACCCCGACCCCGCTGCGCACGCTGCTCGCCTCGCGCTGGACCGTGGCGCTGGGCGTCGCTCTGGTACAGACGGTGCTGTTCACCGCCATCGCCCTGCTGCCGTTCTTCGGCCTCCGGCTCAACGGGACCTGGTGGGCGGCGATTCCGCTGCTGGTAGGGGGAGTCACGGCCTTCCTCGCCATGGGTCTGGTCGTGGGCAGCGTCGCCAACAGCCCGGAGGCGGTCGCGGCCATCGCCAACATCGTGATGGTGCCCATGGCCTTCCTCTCCGGGTCGTTCTTCCCCGACGACCTCATGCCGGGCTGGCTGCGTGACGTCGCCAAGGTCCTGCCGCTGCACTACCTCAACGACGGGCTCACCGACGCCTTCGGCGGCCGCGGGGATCTCGGTGACATCGGTGTGGACTGCGTGGGCCTCGCCGTGTTCGCCCTGGTCTTCGGGCTGATCGCCACCCGGATCTTCCGCTGGAGCAACCGGCCATGACCACCGTCACCGCCCCCGCACCCGCCGTCCCGCCCCTGGAGGCCGCCCGCGCGGAACTCCAGACCCGCCTGGCGGCCCGCGCCGCGGCGGCCGGTGTGCCCGCCCCGGCCGTCTCCCGTATCGGCGACATCAACGTCCTCGGCAGGCCGGCCGGCCAGTCCGTGCCCACGGCAACCGTCACGGAGGGGGTGGACACGCAGTCCACGCCCACGGCGGCGGTCCCGGGCGGGCAGCCCGCGCCCCCGAACGCGGCCGTCGTCCACCTCACCGCCCAGGCCGTGCTGCTCGGCCCCTGGGGCGGCGCCCCCGACGCCGACCCGGCCTGTGGAACCTGCCTGGCCATGCGCCGTCAGAGGCTGCGCACCCGCACCGAGCGCGAGGCACTGGAGACCGGCACGGAGACCACCGCGGCCGGACCGTGGCCCACCCTGCCGGACCACACCGTGGACGCCGTGTGGTCCCTGCACCGGCTCATCACCACCGGCGCCGCGCCGCACACCGCCGACGGCGCTGACGGCGCCGACGGCGCACTGCCCCGGATCACCGAACTCGACCTGGAGACCCTCCGGGTACGCACCTTCCCGCTGGTGCCCGAGCCGATGTGCCCGCACTGCCGCCCGTTCACCGAGGAGGCCGCCCTGCGGGCCGCCGCCGAGGCCACCCCGGAGCCGCCGTCATCCCGCCGGAAACCGGGCCCGGACACCTACCGGCTGCGCCGTCCCGACGACTACCCGCTGCCGGTCAAGGGTCTCGCCAACCCGGTGTGCGGGGTGCTCGGCGGCGGCACCTGGATCGACGTCACCTCACCCACGACCGCGCCGGTCGCCGGCAGCGTCTTCATGCGCGGCTACGCCGGACTCACCGACGTCACCTGGAGCGGTCAGGCCAACTCCTACGCCGGCAGCCGCGATCTGGCGTTCCTCGAAGGTCTGGAACGGTACGCGGGCACCCACCGCCGACACCGTGCCCCGGTCGTCACCGCGTCCCTCGACGAACTCGGCGACCGGGCCCTCGACCCACGCGTGTGCGGCCTGTACGAACCCCGCACCTACGCCCTGGACCCGATGGTCCAGCCCTTCGACCCGGCCCGGCCGCTGCCCTGGGTCACCGGATGGTCGCTGCGCGACGAGCGTCCGGTGCTCGTCCCGGCCCGGCTCGTCTACTACAGCGCCGGTACCCGCGAGGACAACTTCGTCTTCGAGTGCTCCAACGGCTGCGCCACCGGCGGGACCTGGGAGGAAGCCGTCTTCTTCGGCCTCCTCGAACTCGTCGAGCGGGACGCCTTCCTGCTCGGCTGGTACGGCGACCTGCCCCTGTCCGAGATCGACTTGGCCTCGGTACGCGGCCCGAAGGTGCGGGCCATGGTGGCGCGGGCCGCGCTCCAGGGCTACGACGTCCATGTCTTCGACAACCGGGTGGACCTGCCGGTCCCCGTCGTCACCGGCCTCGCGGTCCGCCGCGACGACGGGCCGGGAACACTGGCGTTCGCGGCCGGCGCCTCCTTCGACCCGGAGACGGCCGTCGAGTCCGCCGTCTCCGAGATCCTCACTTACATCCCGCACCTGCCCGGCCAGGTCGCCGAACGGCCCGCCGAACTCACCGCCATGACCGAGGACTTCGACCTCGTCGAACGACTTCCGGACCACGCGGCCCTGTTCGGGCTGCCCGCGATGCGCGAGCACGCCGCGAACTACCTCGCGCCGCCCCAGGTCGGTTCCCTCGGCGAACTGTTCGCCGGCTGGGACGGGCGCCGGCCGCGTACCGAGGACCTCCGCGACGATCTGCTGCTCCTGCGCGATCTGCTCGTCGGCGCCGACTGCGACGTCATCGCCGTCGACCAGACCACTCCGGAGCAGCGCCGGATGGGACTGCGTACGGTGGCGACCCTGGCCCCCGGGCTGCTGCCGATCGACTTCGGCTGGCGGCGGCAGCGTGCCCTGCACATGCCGCGCCTGCGGACTGCGCCGCACCGTGCCGGTCTGGTCCCGGCGCCGCTGCGGGAGGAGGACCTGCGGCGGGTGCCGCACCCGTTCCCCTGAGGGGCGAAGTCCGTGCCGTCCGCAGGGAGTTCGGCACGGGTCGCGGAGGTCGATGGCGGGGGAGAACGCCGTACGCCGCAGACGTCGACGGCCCCCGACGCGCAGGAGCGCGCCGGGGACCGTCGATGGCGACGCGGACGTCAGGCGGTGCAGGAGGTGGTGCTGGTGGTGCTGGAGCAGGTGCTGGTGGAGGAGCAGCTCGTGGAGGAGCCGAGCATGACCTCGCTGGCGTCCGAGTAGTCCGTGATCTCGAAGGTCTCCGACTCGAGGTCCAGGATCTCCTGGGCGAGGGAGGCGAGGGTGTTGTCAGCCATGGTGTCTCCTTGTGGGTCCGGGGACCGGGCACCGACCGGGACAGCCCCGGCCGGCGACGCGCTGAACCTGCCGGAGGCCAAGACCTCGGGCTCCACCTTTCTACGCGGCACCGACGTCAGCGCCCTGGCTCCCCGCTGTCACCCCACTGACACACCCGCGCCGTCCCGTTACCGGCAGCTCCACCGGCACCCCTGCCGACCGCCCTCCACCGTCGCTCACCACGCCGTGTAGCCCTCGGGCCGGCCTGGACACCGGAAGGCCGCCTCCTCACCGGCCACCACACATCACCGCACTCCCGCCGCAAACCGCTTCACCGTTCCGTGATCCCACCCCTGTGCACTCGGCCGACATCTGAGGAGTCCCGCCCTTGACCAGCGACCACGACGGACCCCGCACCCCCCAGGGCTCCGGCAGCCCCCCGGCACCGCGCGCACTGCCCGGCCTGGACACCTTGCTGCCCGCCACCGCCGAGCTGTACCTCGACCTGCACAGCCATCCCGAACTCTCCGGCGCCGAACGCCGTACCGCCGCCCGGTTCGCGGACTGGCTTGCCGCGGACGGCTTCCACGTACTGCGTGGCATCGGCGGACACGGCATAGCCGCCACGCTCTCCAACGGCGAGGGTCCGGCCGTCCTCCTGCGCGCCGAACTCGACGCGCTGCCCGTGGCCGAGCAGACCGGCGTCCCCTACGCGAGCACCGTGACGGCGCCCGGACCGGACGGACGGCCCGTCCCGGTGATGCACGCCTGCGGCCACGACGCCCATCTGGCCTGCGTGGCGGCCGCGGCACGGTGGCTCGCGGCCCGACGGGAGAGCTGGCGCGGCACCCTTCTCGTCGTCGGTCAGCCCGCCGAGGAGACCCTCAGCGGTGCCAGGGCCATGCTGGAGGACGGCCTGTACGAGCGGATCCCCCCGCCCGACGTGGTCCTCGCGCAGCACACGGCGTCCTTCCCGGCGGGGATGGTGGCCCATGCGGACGGTCCGGTGCTGGCAGGCAGCCTGACACTGGACGTGCGCTTCGAGGGCGACGGTGGTCACGCCGCCACTCCGCACCTCGCTGCCGACCCGTTGCTCGCCGCGGCCGGCTCCGTGACGCGGCTCTCCACGATCGTGGCCCAGGAGACCGACCCTGCGGAGCGGCTGGTCGTCTCGGCGTCCTCGCTGCGGACCGCGGACGCCGGGCACACCGGGAACGTGATCGCCGCACAGGCGGTGCTGCGAGTCACCGTCCGTGCCTTCTCCGAGGCGGCCCTCGACCGTGCCGCCCTCGCGGTGGAGCGGATCGCCCGCGCTGAGGCGGGTTCCGCGGCCATGCCTCCGCGGGTCACCGTCGCGCAGTCGTCCCGTTCCAGTGTCACTGTCGCCGACCCGGACGTCACAGCCGCCGTCCGCGCCGCGCACGTAGCCGCGTTCGGCCCCTCCCGCGTCACCGGCTGGCCCGCCACCTCGGCCACCGAGGACTTCCCGCTCCTGACCGGCGCAGGCGCGCACCTGCACGGACGCCCCGGCATCCGCGGCGCATACTGGATGCTCGGTGCGGTCGGCGTCGCACAGTGGGCGGCCGCCCCCGGCACCGCCGCCGCCGAGAAATTCCGCAGTCTGCCGGGCAACCACTCGTCCCGCTACCTGCCCAGCGTCCGTCTCACCCTGGAGACCGGAACGACCGCACTCGCAACAGCCGCTCTGGCCCGGTTGGCCGGTCCCGACGACTGACCGGTCCTTCTGCCTGTGCCGTACGGGCAAGCGGCGGAGCGGCGGTTCGCCCTGGTCACCGACCAGGGCGGACCCACTGGCGAGCAGACAAACGCGTTCGCGCTGCGCCGCGAGGCCGATGCCAGCGTTCTTCTCGGGCGCTGACCGTCCTGTACGTGTCCGGTGGGAGGTGTGCGCCTGAAGTGCCGCCTGCGCGGCAACTGCGCAACTAGGCTGGGTCACTTGGAGCGCTGAGGGCCCGGAGCCAGAGAACGGCCCGGGCCCTCGCCCCCGCCCACGGGCTGTAGGGGACCCGTGTGCGGTGCCCGTTCAACGACAGCCGTTGGGGGCAGACACGCCGCGCCCTCTCCCCTCTGGGCGGCCGGAGATCGCCGCTCCCGGCCCGGCCGACAGCCCCGCCAAGAAAGCAGGAGGAGCGGTGTGCGGCGCCAGACTCTGCCGTCCCCGACGGTCGGGCAGCCAGATCTCTCGAGCTTGCCGGGACGGTCGGGCGCCGATCAGGGGCCTCCGGTGGGCAGCCATACAGTGAAGCCCGCCGGGAAATGTGGACCCGGCGGGCTCTGGTGTGGCCGACGCGACAAGGGTGGTCGCCCATCGCTGACCGGCCGGGTGGGCGGCGATCTCCGAAGCGATCATGCGTGGCTCGGATCCAGGGGGAGTCTCTGTTCGAGCCTGTCCGTCGGGTCAGGTCACGCCGCGGGTGCGGTGACGGCCCAGTCGCCGGCGGGCAGAGTTTCGGTGCCGTCAGAATTCACGCCTGTCACCCAGTAGTAGCTGGTCGTGCCACGCCGGGCGCCGGTGTCGAGGTACTCGAAGGCTCCGGCGGGGGCCTCGTGGATCTTCTCGTAGGCGGCGGTGGCGGGGTTCCACCGGTAGACGCGGAAGCCCAGCGCGGGTGCGGACGAGCCTTCCTCGCCCGCAGCGAGCCCGGACCACGTCAGACGGTTTCCTTCCGCGCCCTCTGCGGCGGAAGCCTCCAGGCGCAGGGGCGAGCCGTCGGGCGTTGCGACGCTCGGCGTCATGTCGAACTCGGTCGCGGTCACGATCTGTGCCTCGCCGGTCCACTGGAAGGCGGAGTTCCCGGCATCGTCGACGGCGTCGACGATGAAGCAGCTCTCTTCGCCGTCGGGGACGGTGGTGTACGCGTACGAGGTGGTGTCGGCCGACACGTAGTAGCCCGGATAGAGGGAGCACATCTTCTCGTCGTCGTCTCCCCAGAGTTCGCCGCGGCGGACCACGTAGCTCGCCAGGTCCGGGGTGGGGTTCGCGTCCCAGCTCACCGCGAAACCGTATTCGGTCGGGACGACGGTGACTCCGGAGACGGCGGAAGGTGGGGTGAGGTCCCTGCGTGTGCCGCTGACGGCGGCGGACCGCGCTGACTCGTTGCCCGCCGTGTCGAGGGCGGTCACGCGGTAGGAGTAGCTCACGTCCTCGGCGGCCGAGGTGTCCGTGTACGACACCTGGCCGGTACTGCCGACCAGGGTGTACGTCCCCTGGGCGGTCGCCGCCCGGTAGACCCGGTACGACGCCGCCCCGTCGACCGCGCTCCACCTGACCCGCAGACCGTTGGACTCGGCGGCCGAGCTCAATCCGGTGGGGACGGCGGGTGCGGTGCGGTCGGCGCTCACCACAGCCTGGTCGGCGGAGCCCGCGGAGACGTTGCCCGCCCTGTCGTGGGCGCGGACCTCGTAGTAGTACACCTCGCCGCTGGCCGGCGGGGTGTCGGTGTACGAGGTGGAGGTGGTGGTGGCCAGAGGAGTGCTGCCGAAGGCCGCGCCCTTGAGGCGGCGATAGACGCGGTAGCCGGCGAGATCCATCTCGTTGTTCTTCGTCCAGCCGAGCTTCGCCTTGCCCGTGGTCTTGTCGTACGAAGCCGACGCGCCCACCGGTGGGAGCGGCTTGACCTTGTCGGCGGTCGCCGAAGTGGTGGGTGCATAGCCGAACTTGATGTTCGCCGAGCCCGTCCAGTTGACGTAGTCCACGCGCAGGGTGTGCCGGCCCGCCGGGATCGTGACGTTGACGGTCTTCTTCGTCGTCGTCGAGCCGTTCTTCCACAGGTCGACCTTGCGGGAGCTGTCGACGTAGACGCGGATGCCGTCCTGGACGGCGACCGAGAGGGTGAAGGGGCCCGCCCGAGCCGAAGTCGCGGGTGACGCTCCAGCGGACCGCGAAGTTGTTCGTCGGCAGGCCGGAGGCGGGGGCCTTGGCGCCCCAGTTCTCGTCGACCGTGCTGTCGCAGTCGGTCCGCTTCGGAGTTCCTGAGAAGGTGGTGTTCGCGTAGAACTGCCGTTTGTACACCGGCGACGTGCAGGTCGTCGCGGCGGACGCGGGGACGGCGGTGACGGTGAGCAGACCGCCGGCGGTGGCGAGCACGACGGCGGTTGCGGACGCCGTGGACGTGCATCGTCGAGTTGAGTTCATTCGGCCCTCTGGTCTTGATCGGGACGGGAGTTCCGGCCCGTGATGATCATGACTCACGAGGAGTGGGGTTGGTTGTACGGATCTTTACCCGTGCATGGGCTGCGCTTGGATGACGAGTCCGCAATAAGAGTTGTCAACGCTTTCATAGCTGTCTTCGGCTCGATCCGGAGAACGCCGCTCTCGACCACGCGTCGCAGAGTTGGCCGACCTTGCAGCCGACATCGACCGACAGCTGAGTATCGAGAGCACGTGATGCGTTCGTGGTGACAGAAAGCCGAGTGGGCTCGGATCTGCACGGTTCTGCACTTCGGGCAGGCCTTCGAAGGCGCGGCCGTGAAGGTTCTTCGGCCCGGCCCCGAGCGGAACCTTCGTGGACATGGGCATGAGCGTTGTCGCGGACAGCACTCGGGCCTGCGAAAAGGGAGCGAGGGCGATCCGCACGATCAGTCCGCGGGTGATCGCGAACCGCGAAGCGGCTCCCGCCAGGCGCTGGGGCGACTCCCGCACGTTCGGCACCTGCCATCCGCCCAGAGGAGCACCGTGCAACGGGTCTCTTGTGTCTGCGGGACGCCGCCGCCGCGTCACAGACCCCGCAGGGCGTGGGCGTGAGGTGTATCCCTCTGGTGCGGAAGGCGGCCTGGCGGCAGGCAATGGAGGCGCGGTGGGGGAGCGGTAGAGGTAACCGATGCCGCGGACGGAGACGATGGACCCGCCGCCCACAGGCGTGGCGTCGAGTTTGCCACGCAGCCGGGAGACCGTGAACTTGACCCGGCCCCGCGCGCCCGGATCCGAAACGTCCCAGCCGGCCTTGAGAAGCGTCGCGAAGTGCTGGACGGTTCCGGCATGGCGTACGAGACGGTCGAGCACCCGGAACTCGGTCACGGAAAGGGACAACGGGGAGTCCGCGGCCCATGCCTGCAGCTGCTCGGAATCCAGCCACAGCAGCCCGTCGTCGAAGATCCCGTGGTGCCGGCTTTCCTCCGCCACGCGGTACCGGTACAGAACTCGTCTGATACGGGCATGGCGCGCTTCGCAGCTGGGGCGTCGGGACGACGGCGTCACGTTGGAAGGGGGCGGGGCGGGACAGTGCGCGCGGTCCGGGGGTCGAGCCGAGAGGGCAACCTGCAACAGCGTGATCAACTTGCTCAGCCGTGGGGAGTGGGAAGCCAAGACGAGTGCAAGGGCCGACTGGAGAGAGAACGCCGCGTGTGGAGCGCCGATGCGGCGGAGCTGTTCGCGGACAGCTCACGCCAGAAGCGGTCCAAGATCACCTGCCTGCGGTGTCCCGTGCGCACGGAGTATCTGGCTGAGGCGCTCGACGACCGGTTCGAGTTCGGGATGTGGGGCGGTATGACCGAGCGAGCACAGAGTTCTCACGCGGCGCGAGCCGGGCATCTGGCTGTCTGTACTGAAAGCGGAGAGGGAGAGCGTGGTGCCTCGAGGCCGGCTGAAGATGCGCGGCCCCGCGGCCGCTGCGCGCCGGGGTAGAGGTGGTCCAGACGGATTCTGTGCTGACTTCCGCAGCCATGCTGCTCCGAAGTTCTACCGGCGGTAGAATCGACTACATGAGCAGGCCCACGAGCATCAAGACGAGCGAGGAGGTACGCAACCGGTTGCGTATCCTCGCCGCGGAACGCGGCACCACGATTACCGAGCTCCTCGAAGAGCTCGCGAGCCGTGAGCTCACCGAAACCGAGCGGGAACAGCGTGCCGTCGAGGCGGCCGCCGAACTCGGCATCGACTACACCGAGCAGGTCCATCAGGCCGGTCAGGACGCCTGGGCGAAGATCCGCACCCATCAGGGCGGCGCCGTCGCGTGAACCTGACGGCCGTCCTGGACCACACCGCTCTGACCGCTCTGTACCGTGCGGACCCCTTCTTCACCGGCCTTTACATCGAAGCCTCACGAGGCACTGGCCGCGTCCTCATCCCGTCACTGTCCGTCCTGGCTGCCGAGCGCCGGCTCGTGGGAGCAGGCAGACACGCGGCATCCCTGCGTTTCGCGGAGAGCGTTCCCTTCACGGAGGAGCATGCGAGAGATGCGATGGACTGGGGGAAGGTGGAGTTGCCAGTCGCTCATGCGGCTGCGATCGCCTGGCACGCGGTGAAAGCGGGAGAGCGGCTCACCGTCCTCTCGCTGGAACCCGAGCTGTACGCGGGCACAGGCATCACGCCACTGGACCCCACCTGAGTTCACGCCTGGACCTGTGGGGCCGCCGGGCATCCACACGAGCCAAGATCCAGCGGAACTCGCACAACTGCTCCGCGCCTCCGCCCGGCTCGCCGCGTCCGAATTCGGCAGCGCCCACATCGCACGCACCCGGGTGGGCAACCACCCCATCCCCGCAGACGGCTTCCCTCGGTAGGAGCGCTGCCGTCTATGCCGGGCTACTACTACGAGGCTGTTTCGCACCGGCGGGAGCCACGTCGCCCACGACCAGGCCGGACTCCGCTACGTGTACTTCGTTGATCGCTTCCACACACGCTCCTACGGACAGTCACGACCAGCGGGCTCTCCCACACCGCCCAGTTCACCCGACGGGCCCGAACCCCGGCACAAACAGCGAACGTCGTCGACTCCGGGGGAGCCCGGCCAGGGACACCCTGTTCCCGAGACGATCGATTCCACTGAGGCCTGATGAGCGGAGCCAGGCGCGACGGCCGCTCAGAAATGGCTGTCCGGGAACTGCCGTGCCTCTGCGATGCTCATGGGCCCCGTGCTGTGCGCCACCGTCTCTTCCTCCTTTACTGATCATTTCAGAATGAGGTTCGGAGTCGCCTCAAGCAGATGATGCTGCAGGCGAGTTGCAGCAGGCCGAGATGAAGGTCGGCGCCTATCTCGTAACGGATCCGCAGGCGTTTGAACTGGTGGAGCCAGGCGAAGGTCCGCTCGACGACCCAGCGGGTTCTGCCCAGGCCGGAGCCGTGGGCCGTGCCCCTGCGTGCGATCTTCGGTGTGATGCCGCGGGCCCGGAGAAGTCGGCGGTACTTGTCGTAGTCGTAGCCGCGGTCGGCATACAGCCGGCCCGGCCTGTGACGCGGACGACCCCGGACTCCGCGAATGCGCGGTATCGCGTCCAGCAGCGGTATCAGTTGGGTGACATCATGACGATTTCCGCCGGTCAGCGAGATGGCCAGTAGTGTTCCGTGCCGAAGGAGCCCTTCACGGTGCCGAAACTTCGCTCCGGCGGGATCACCCCGAGGAATTCGCCGAGCCGGTACCCCGCGACATCGAAGTCGGTCCAGTCGCCAAGGCTGTCGCGCAGCAGCACGCTCGTCATCACCAGCCTTGCTGGGGTTTGCCCAGGGAGAGTCCGGACTCGTGGATCCAGTTCTGGCCCTCGGGCGTCCGGGCGACGCGGGGGCCGAGGGAGATCCAGACGCCGAACTCGCCGGGGGACGGCTCGGCGATCTGCTCCGTCCAGACGCCGTTCAGGCAGAGTTGCACGCCGCAGTCCTTGAACTCGGGCAGGCCGCGCCAGGCACAGTCCCATCTGACGTCCAAGGTCAGCGGCCCGAGCACCGAGACCATCTGGTCCAGTTCCTCCTCGGTGCAGTTCTCGTCGGGCTCGCTGTGGGGATCGCCGAAGGGCAGGGCCGAGTCCAGCGTGAGGGTCAGCCCCTCTGGCAGCGGCCAGAGTCCGGCCAGGTCGGGGCGGAGCCCCAGATACCCCGCGAACCAGGAGTTCGGCTCTTCGTTGTCGAACGTGATGACCCTGCGGCGCCGCAGTTCGTCCAGGGCAGCACCGACGCCGGGCTGTCCCTGGTTCCCGTAGATGCGGGCGGTGTCGAAAGCTCGGAGGGCGTGTGCGTACTGCTCGGCCGTGGTGACCGGCTTCAGTCGAGGCCAGGGGAGGGCGGTCCAGTCAGCCAGGTCGTGCATGATCGCCCGCGCCCGCGTCAGGGCGCTCCGGGCGTCGGGGAAAGGTTCGCGCACTCGGCAGAGCGTCGAGGACAAGGAACGTGCCTTTCGGACAGGGACAGGGGCGGACGCGCCCTCACGGTACGCGTCCGCCCCCGTTCCTCGCCGGGTGAACAGCAGTGACACCAGGCATCCGCATCACCTGGACGCTGGGGGCTACGTGAGGCTGGTGGTGGGGTCGATGGTCTTGGCGAGGAAGGTTTTGTCGTCCGCCGTCCAGAGCGGGCTCGACCGTCTCCCGGAGGAAGGAGTTGATTGAACACTCCTGGTGCGGCGCTGCTGTCGCGCCGCGGCCGCTACGCGTTGAGGCACGACAATCTCGATCAGCGAAGCTGCCGCGTACACCTGCTGTCGCATCGCCAGGGCCGCTTCTCTCATGGCCGCAGGGGGACTTCCTGCCTCGCCGCTTCTCGAACGCCGAGCCGACGGCAGCCGTCACACGCAGGTCGGCCTTGAGCATGGCCTGATAGGCCGCCTGCCGTTGATCATGCTGCCGACGCCGGTCCTCTGCGTGCAGCTGCAAGCTGAGCATGTTCGCGCTCACCTTTGCCGCCCCAGATGGCTGCCACAGTGCCAACTCCCGCCCTAGCCAGCCCGGATGCGGCCGCCACCCAATCGCTCATCCAGCGCATTCTGGGCTGTCTGCCATCCGGGCGCCAGCGGCAACAGCTTCCACGGTTCCTGCCGGCGGCCACCCTCAAGACCGAACGGCGGACCGGCAGTGGCGGAGGCCCGCCGCGCGGACGCCTGGCTGACCCGGGACGAACGCGGCGGGGCCCCTGGAAGGCAGGACGGGAGGGTCACGTTCCTGGGCGAGGGGGGAGATGCAGGGCTGGGGCCGGGCACAGCAGTCATCGAGGGTCCGGTCCTCGGTGAGGACCTTGCTGAAGGTTCTCATGACGGCGTCCGCGCCGGCGGGCTGATCCTCGCGGGTGCCGACCCGTCTGACGGCGCGGGGTGGAGTGTTCGGCGGAAGAGGGCGCCGACGCGGCACGCCGTGAGGGATGGGCGAGGAACTGCTCCTGAGGCGTTTCAGCGCGGGCGTTGTCCAGGAGCTGGTGGAAATGGTCGGTGTCCCCGCCTAGGACGCGTGCGAAGGTCTCGAGGACGGCCTCGTGGGGCAGGACGGGGCAGCGAGAATGGAGGCAACGGCGCTGGTGCTCAGCAGCCAACGGCTGGCGACCGCGCCATCGTTGGCAGCGGGGCGTCCGGCACGCACGTGCAGTGTCTGAACCGCGGCGCGCAGCCGTTCCCTGGCGGACCGGGATGCGTCGTCCAGGTCGGTGTTCGTTTCACGGTTTTTCTGGCTGAGTTTCTCGGACTCCCACGGTTCGCAGGACTTCCGGGTCGGCTCCGCCGGCGTCTACCTGGCAAGACGCAGGAGAATCCATGTTTTATGCCAACTCCGTCTGTGTGCCGCATAACGCCGAGCGGCGACGCACCCATCTATTACTTCGCGCCTGTCCGATAGAAGCGATGGCTAGCTCGACAGTAATCATGAGACGAAGAGGCCGAGATTGATCTGCTTCTATCCTCTTTCCTCCCGAATGCAGGGCATCCGGTCTGGATCTGTCAGCTTCAGAAGGTTCGGGTTGGACGCCGGGAGGAAAGTCGGTACCATCCCCGTATGGCTCAGAAAATTGTTACCGTTTACACGGATGACCTCACGGGCGCAGAAACTGACGAGGTGCGTACGCACACCTTTTCCCTCGACGGCGTGAGTTATGAGATCGACTTGGTCTCGGACAACTATGACAAGCTGTTCGAGGCGCTTGCCCCCTTCATCGAGAAGGGCCGTAAGACTGGTCGGGCGAGCGGAGTCGGTCGAGCACGCAAGGCGCCGGTCGACGGGCCGAGCTCTGAGGAGCTCCGGACCTGGGCCAGAGCCAACAATTACGAGGTCAACGACCGCGGCCGTGTCCCGGCCAGCATCCACGAGGCTTACCGCAAAGCCCACTGACTGCACATAATTCCCTCACCGAGACGTTCCCGGCCGTCCCCGGCCGGGAACGCGGGCATTTCGCAGAGCGAGGTCAGCGGCGCATGACCCCGGCGCACTGCACATTTTTCAGACGATTGCGCCCCCAGCTGGCGTTTGAGCGGGCTGCGGGTCCGGGCTGCTGAGGCGATTGCTACTCGTCGAAAGGCTCTTGGTAGGGCTCGGCGAGCCGCTGTGCGAGATCCTCCAGCCACTCCTGGGCCCAGTGACGTAGTTCGGCGATCCCGGCGGAGTCCAATCCATATGCCTCGAACTCGGCATCACTGATCCATTCCAGGCTTTCCAGCCGGTCGTGGAGCTCCTGGAGGTCGAATTCTTCTGGGCGTCTGGCTGCGAGGTTTTCCAGCTGGGGGATGGTGTAGTGGTGGCGGGCGGCGTGGATGTGATGGCGTCGCGGGCGAGACCGCGGTCTCCAAGAGCGCGTACTTTCGTCCCGATGAGGTCGTCCAGGTCGAGCACGGGTCCGACGTCCAGTACGACGGGAGGACGTCAGAGGACTTCTTTGAGGAGATCCACTTCGCAGGTGGCTTCAGTGTCTGGGTCGGTGGCGAGGAATCGTGCCTTGAGCGGGGCCACGTCGATGACGGTAATGCGCCAGCTCCGGCTGCTGAGGGACTGGGTGATCTGGTCGATGATCTCGTGCATGGATGCCGGGTGCTCGGTGGCGAAGTCGAGGTCCTGGCTGGGCCGGTGAACGATGCCGTGCGCCTGGACCGCGTAGCCGCCCATCAGAGCGAGCCCGTAGGGGTGTCCGGCGGCAAGGGCGTCGGAGAGCAGGCGGCGATGATGGTCGGGCAGGCCGGACAGGGTCACGCGGCGGCCGCCGGCCGCAGCTGCGTGAAACGGTCCTCCCAGGCGGTGCGTACGCCACCGCCCAGCATCTTGCGGAGGATGGGCCAGTGGGCTACCAGCAGCGCGGCGTCCAAGTAACGGGTGTAGTCCACGTACCTGCCGTTGAGCAAAACGATCCGGTACATGCCCAGGAGCAGCTTCTCGTCGCCAAGATCGAACGCGCGCAGCCCGGACCACGCCAGATGCAGCGGAAGTTCCACGACGCCGTGGGTAGGGCCGGTGAGTACAGCAAGATCACCAGGCAGCTGACCCTCGGCCGGAGCCCAGCGAGAAGAGACCGATACCCCCGATAGCCCTTCACCCATGGCCCCAGCCTCCCCGCTCCCTGTAACCGGCCCGCACAGAAGTCAGCCTAGTCTTTCGAAGCGATGGAGGTCGTGAGGCCGATCATCGCTACACGAGGCAGCCATCCCTGCGGGCTGCACGGCAGGGGGCCAGTTGCAAGGGACGATCGGCACCACCGCACGCCTGGACCTCGCACCTATAGGGGCGTCTTGGTGACCGGGCCCGATCGCGCCCCTGTTCAAGGAGACCGCATGACCTTGCTGCATGACGAGGGGTCGGCCTCCGCGTTCAACCACGCCTCTCGTTGCTACGACACGCTGGTGGCCTTCAACCCGGGATACCACCGCGACCTGCGCCGCCCCGCGCGCCGGCTCGGCTTGCCGGAAGGCGGCCGCGGCGTGCGCGTGCTGGACCTCTTTTTGAGTGGGAACGGGTTCTGCGAACCGGAACGGTGCTTCGCGGTTGCCGGGCCGTCGCATTTGATCTTGCTGGGGAATAGGGGCCGTTCATACGAGTCGCGTGGTGCCGTTGATGGGGTCGATGATCCAGCGTCTCCCTGACATTCCGGCGGTCGATCCCTTCTCCTCGCCGTAGATTCCGTCCTCGGGCATGTGGCGGGCCAGCTCGTTCCTGACCGACTCCTCGACCGCGAGGTCGATCTCCGTGACCTCGCTGCCGTCTTCCTTGCGGTGGCTCCCAGTCCCCGAAGAAGCCCTGCGCGGACATTTGCTCGGCACGCGTGGCCAATCCGACGGCGAAGTCGAGGACCTCTCGGTCAGCGGGTGGAGCGTCGAATGCGTGATCCATCCGGTGAGCCTGCCACGACATCCGGGACCAAGATGCACTCTCCCTCAGACGACCAGTTCACGACGGTGTTCGGAGCCGCGTAGGCAGGTGATGCTGCCGGCAGCGGCATAGGCGGAACCCTCAACACCGCTGTCCGAGAAGCGCAGGGCAACCCGCCGAAGCCCTCCACCGCCTGCGTGACCGCGCTGAGCCCGCCGGTCGGTCTGGCGTATTCGACGGTTCGGGACTACCGGTGGGTGGCCTCGCGCACCGGGCCGCGGGGCCGATGGCCCAAGCCGCGGTCGTCGCGTCCCGGCTCAGCACAGCGCGGTCAGCGGAGACGGCAGTCCACGTAGCTGTGGACCCGCTGGGGGTCATGGTGCATCAGTTCCGCAAGAACGAGGCGATCTCCGACCTGGTCAACGCGCACGCACGCCTGGATATCTCGCAGGCGTCGGGCGACGGGACCGCCGTCGCGGCGGACGGCACCCACATGGACACCTATCTCGACAACCTGCTCTCCGAGATGAGCGTCAGGTACGGCAAGCCGGGCGGGATCGCCTACCACCACATCTCGGACACGTACATCGCGCTGTTCACCCACTTCATCCCGTGTGGAGTGTGGGAGGCCGCCTACATCATTCGAGGGCCTCCTGAAGAACACGAGCGAGGTGCAGCCGACCACCGTGCACGCAGATACGCAGGGCCAGAACTTCCCGGTCTTTGCGCTCGCCCACCTGCTGGGCTTCGACCTGATGCCCAGGATCAGGAACTGGAAGGAACTGACCTTCTACCGGCCGTCCAAGCAGAGCAAGTACGTGCACATCGACGCGCTGTTCGGGGAGCCGGGCAAGCACGTCATCGCCTTCGACCTGATCGACTCCCAGTTTCGGCACCTGATGCGCGTGGCCGTCTCCGTGAGGGAGGGGGCGATCTCCTCCTCCGCGCTGCTCAAGCGGCTGCGCTCCGGGTCGCGGAAGAACGCCACCTACGGCGCGTTCCGCGAGGTCGGCCGCGTGATCCGCACCGTGCAGCTGCTGCGCTACCTCTCGGACGCGCCGC
Source organism: Streptomyces sp. NBC_01571 (assembly GCF_026339875.1). Lineage (NCBI taxonomy): Bacteria > Bacillati > Actinomycetota > Actinomycetes > Kitasatosporales > Streptomycetaceae > Streptomyces > Streptomyces sp. NBC_01571. The sequence continues at coordinate 956,712 of NZ_JAPEPZ010000002.1, read as the reverse complement.
TGCGGCGGCGGGTGACTGCGGCGACGAACAAGGTGGAGTCGTTCAACCGGTTCTCCCAGTGGATCGTTGCTTCTACCCGACCGACGTTGCGTCGCACGGGTCACGGTTGAGGGATGACGACGACCGGGCAGGGCGCGTGCTGCACGCAGTGCTGGCTGACCGAGCCGAGCAGGATGCCTGAGAAGGTGCCGTGCCCCGGCTGCCCAGGACGAGCAGTTGTGCGTTGCGTGCGGCGTCCATCAGGACCTGCGCCGGGTGGCCCTCGGCCACCCGGATCGACACCTGCGCAGGGTGGTCCATCTGGCCGCGTACGGTGTCAACGGTTTCCTGCAGGGCGTGTTCGGCGGTCTTGGCGAACTCGCCCCCTTCCGGCATCGAGGGGATCCATCCATAGCCGTACCCGTACACCTCGGGGTACTGCCAGGCGGCGATCGCTTCGACGGTGCTTCCGGTCAGTTTGGCTTGGGCCAGTCCCCATCGCAGGGCCGCCTGTGAGCCGGTCGATCCGTCGACCCCCACGACGACGGGCCAGGGCTTCTTGTCCGTGTGCTGGGGCATGTCGTTCTCCTGACGGTCGGTTGAGAACTGAGCCGACGTACGAAGTGCGGCGCCGATCCGTGCATGGCGGCCGTCGCTGGGACACCGGAGACATACAGCAGCACGCTACTCACTTTCGCCGGTCCGGCGGTCGGCCGACCGGCCCTACCACCGGGGCCGGTCGGCCCTGCCCCTCTCGCCTCGTGCATGCCTGCCGAGTGTGAGGCACAGGATTGGGGACCGTTCGGCCCCAGCGCGCGCCGCAGGCAGCGAGCCACACTCGGAACACGGCACGACTGCCGAGTCAGCAGGACCCGCCGCTCCGGAGCCATTCGTCCCCACGGACGCAGGAGCGCCGTCCGGCTTCCGTGTCCTTCGTGCTCCGGCTGGAGCGCGAAGGGCCACAGGTGTCGTGCCCTAGCTGAGGAGCAGCACATGGGAGTACTCATTTTCCTGATCATCGTGGTGGCCGTGCTGGTCATCGTGATGGTCGGCATGGCGATCAAGGTCGTCAAGCAGTTCGAGAAGGGGGTGCTGTTCCGCTTCGGAAGGCTGGTCGGCCCTCGCTCTCCCGGTCTGCGGTTCATCATCCCGTTCGTCGATGTCCTCCACCGGGTCTCACTGAGGATCGTCACGATGCCCATCCAGTCACAGGGCATCATCACGCGCGACAACGTCAGCGTCGACGTCTCGGCTGTGGCGTACTTCCGTGTGGTGGACGCGGTGAAGTCGGTCATCGCGATCGAGAATGTGCACGCGGCGATCAACCAGATCGCCCAGACCACACTGCGCAAGGTCGTCGGCCAGCACACGTTGGACGAGACGCTGTCGGAGACCGACCGCATCAACCTGGACATCCGCGAGATCCTCGACATCGCCACCGTCGAGTGGGGCGTCGAGGTCACCCTGGTCGAGCTCAAGGACATCCAGCTGCCGGACAGCATGAAGCGCGCGATGGCCCGCCAGGCCGAGGCCGAGCGGGAGAAGAGGGCGAAGATCATCAACGCTCAGGGCGAGTCGCTGGCCGCAGCGGCGCTCGGGGACGCGTCGGACATCATGATGGACCATCCCCTGGCCCTCCAACTGCGCAATCTGCAGAGCCTGGTGGAGATCGGCGTCGACAAGAACACCACCGTCGTCTTCCCCGCCCCGCTGATGAGCACGATCGGCGAGCTCGGCTCCTTCCTCGCCCGCGAGTCCGCGGCCGCAGGTACGGGCGCCGTGACCACGCCGCCGCCGGCCGACCGCATCACCGCCCTCCCGGAGCACGTATTGAACGGGGCGCCCAAGCCGGTCTGATCAAGCACGCCGCTGTCGTGGCCTGCCGGAACATGCGTTCTGGCAGGCCACTGTCCTTGCCCGCGATGGTGGCGCCCTTGTGCCCTGCTCGAATGGGGCTAGGGTGAAAGACAGATGTCCCGGACCCCGGCGACTTACCGCCAGCTGACACGGATGGACCGATGTGGCGTGGTATGGCCACCCGGTACTTCCCCGGCGGCCGCCGGCCAGGTTCCGACTCTCCTGCCGTAGGCCGCGTTCATGCACGGCTGTGCTGCGCTGGGCACTCACGATCGTCTGTCCGCAGGCGTCAGCAGGGGCGGGTGCTCCGGTCCTCGTCTCGCGAAGACTGCACGCCCGCCTTCCACAACGCCGCCGTGCCCTTGGCTTCCAGATTGAGGCACCATGCCTGCCCCTCAGGTACCAACGGCGTATCCGCACGGCAGCCAAGCCCCTGGTCTGAGCGGTGGGAAAGGCGGATCCGGCAGGGTTTGGATCGCGCGCATCGAACCTGGCCGACCGCCTGGGACCGCCCACCCGGCCACCGGACTGAGTTTCCGGAGTCGGCTGTGGTGACCACACCGGACAGGACCCGAACCACTGACACGCCGCCCGATGACGTCCCGATCGAGCACCTTCTTGCCCGCCGACGTTCGATCGTCGCCTGGTGCGACCGTCATCTGATGGCCATCCACGCGCTGTCCACGCTCATGACGGACGATCCCGGCGTTGTCGACGCGGCCTTGTCCGAGGTGCTCAAGGATCCCGTGGAGCCTGCCCTCGGCTGCAGCCAAGGAGACGATCACCCTCCGGCGGTGACCACCACCCACCGAGCGCGCTCGCAGCCCGCGCCCTCCCACCTGCCCGCCACCCGCGACCACTGTCCTGACCTGGCCGCCTCCCCGTACGACCGCATCGAACTCGCTCTCCACCTCGTCGGAGACCGCTCTTGCGCCGGCGTCTCCCGACTCCTGGGCATACCCGAACGCGCTGTCGCCGCCCGACTCCGGTCGGGGCTGTGGATGCTCTTCACGCCCTGCGACGGCGATTCCGGCACCATCAGGCTGCTTTGAGTGCGCACTGCGAGGCGATGTCCGTACGCCGGGACCTTCGGCTCACGGTGTGTACCCTCGGCCCTCGCCGTCCGGGGTGAGGGTGAGGAGGCTGATCGAGACCGGCACGCAGGCGCAGCCAACCGAAGGCGAGTCCCCCGATGGCCACCGTTCCCGTATCCAGTCCCCATGGCCTCAAGCCTTTCGTCGTCGGCGTCAGCCGGTCGGAGGCCAGCAAGGCCGGCGTTGCCTGGGCCGCGGAGGAAGCAGCAATGCGGCATCTGCCGCTGCGCCTGGTCCACGCTCTGGAGTGGCCTCCGGGGCAGAACCCCACCCGCATGTTCCGACCGTGGTTGATCCCGGAGTACAACGCCCCGTGCCCGCGCCGATGTTCGGGAGCGAGCGCCAGGTCCACGAGGGTGCGGACCGGACCATCGGTGCACAGCAATGCGTCGCACAGCTCGAACAGGGCGTCGCTCCGCGAGGTCAGGCACGCGTACAACTCCGACCGAAACGCCGCCACCACCGTCAACGCGTCTCGTTGAACCTTATGCCCGACCAGTCCACGATCCCGGCCTCCGCGCTGCGTTGTCGCTCTGCACAGGATCGGCCCGCCGCCCCTCACTCATCTGGTGAGCTGGGAAAACACCGAACAAGTTCGAGCCCCGTTCGATGCCGGACCATAAACGACAAGATGAGTGCCTGTGTCTGAACCTCGGATGGAGAGTCTTCTCAGGTCAGGATTCGAACGAGGCGATCCGAAGGCGGCTAGATGGGCAGCACAAGACGCTCGGCCCCCGGCGAGGAGCCGGGCAGGCATGAGAAACTGAGCCTGGTGTCGGTGTATGGGGCAACGTGGCCCACCGGGTATAGCCGAACGTGCACGTCCAAGCCGATGCTCAGGGATTGATCTCGGTTGTCCCGCCTATCGAGCGCCCATGATCGGGAGGACCAAGCGCACCCCGTGGCACGACAGCGCGTTCACCCGTGCCATGGTTGCTGCCATGACAGTTGGCGCGGCTCCGGGCAGTGAGGTTGTACTCGAGACAAGTCGCCTGCTGCTCAGGCCCTGGCGGGTAGCCGAGGCCGTCGTCCAGCATGAGCTGTGGACCGAACGTGATCCACGAGTGCCGCCGCACCGCCGAATCGACGCGGACGGACACCCCACGGTCGCGGAGCTCGAGGATTCGGTCCGCACCAACCAGCTGTGGTCGAGCGGGTTGCTGGCGGTCGAGCGGAAGGCATCTCGTGACGTCATCGGCTACTGCGGGCTGGTCGACAGCGAGCGAGGATCGGCAGGGGAACCTGAACTGGCATTCGAGCTGCTACGCCGAGTTTGGCGTCAGGGATACGCGACCGAGGCATCGTTGGCGGTTCTGGAATGGGCGAGATCATCTGGGTACGAACGTCTGTGGGCCACGGTCTGGGACTGGAACACCGCTTCTCGCCGTGTGCTGGCCAAGATCGGATTCACTGAAACCGAGCGGAAGGAAGTGGACGCGGTGTACGGGACCAACCTGTTCACCACGAGACGGCTCTGACACACCTCGTACTGGCCTTGCGGACGGCTCCGTGTCGACGGCTGACGCCGAGTCCCCTGGTGCGGATTGCCCTGTGGAGCCGTCGTGGTGGTGCGACAATGAGGTTGGTCTGAGGGCCGTTGATCTCTTTCAGGCACCAAGCAAAGGAACTGGCCACTGCTCGGACAGGACCGTGGACCAAGGACCTGGACACAGCCTTCTACGTCGCGCTGTTCCTGCGCGCCGCCCAGCACTCGATCCGACGCGGCTGCCCCATCGTCTGTACCTGAGACCCATCTTCGGTCCCATTCGTCCCCCAGCAGAGATCACTCACCGTGCACGCGTCACGGAAAGCGAGCCAGAACCTCCGATCGGACAGCAGTTGTTCAGCACTTCGGACAGCACTGGGGGGAGTTCTCGATTCGAACAGCGAGCAGTTGCAAGGAGCGGCGTTATGGCATCGAACCGATCGCCCAGCTGCTCGATTCTCCTCGGCTCTCACCGCGCCAAGGGCGGCGCGCTCCAGTTCGGTTCCCGCGCCGCGGGGTGGGTGACAGACACCGGTAGGCCGGGGCGGGTGGGGCCCCTGCCGACCGGTGATCAGGACCGGTCGGCGGGAGCGCGGTGATCAGCTGGCGTCTTCCTCGGCGGCGATCTGTGCCTGCACTTCGGCGCTGTCGGTGCCGGCGGCGCGGTTACCGTAGCCGCGGTGGATGACCATGAGTTGGTCTTGCGTGCCGTTCTTGTCGCGGTACACGACGACCGCTGGTCCGGCGCCGCTGGTGTGGCCGGGGAACTTCTGGTCGTCGGTCCAGGGGCCGCTGCCGGGCTTGTAGCTGGTCCACCACAGGTTCTGGTCCCCGTTGCCGTGGCCGCGGTGGACGCAGTAGAGCCTGTTGTCGAAGACTGCCAGGCCGGGCCCTTCCAGGCTGGAGTGGGCGCGGAACTTGTTGTCCGAGCCCCAGCCCCCGTCGCTCGTGTAGGTGGTGTGCCACCGGGAGGTGTCGTTGCCGCTGCCTCGGTGGACCATGTGGAGCGTGCTGCCATACACCGCCAGTGCAGGGTTCGAGGCTGTGGAGTGGCGGGGGAGCGGGGTGTCTTGGGTCCAGCCCCCCGAGCTGGTGAAGGTGGTGTGCCACAGCGTGCTGTCAGAGGTGGCGCCCTTGTGGACGCAGTGCAGCTTCTCGTCGTACACCGCCAAAGCCGGGCCGACAGAGCTGGAATGGGCGCCGAGCGGCCTGTCTGCGGACCAGCCACGGCCGTCGAAGGTGGTGTGCCACAACTTGGTGTCGCTGCCGTGCCCGCGGTGAACGCAGTGCAGCTTCCCGTCGTACACCGCCAGAGCCGGGCCGGCGGCGCTGGAGTGGGCGCCGAACTCCGTGTCCACAGACCAGCCGCTGTCGGGGTCGAACGAGGTCCACCACAGCCGCTGGTCGTCGAAGCCGCGGTGGACGAGGATCAGACGGCCGTTGAACACCGCCGCCGCTGGGTTCGCGGCGCTGGCATGGGCCGGGAACATGGTGTCCTCGTTCCACTGAAAGTGACCGGTATCCGCGCTCCGACCGAACACCGTCCACCACAAGTTGGGGTCCTCGGAGGGATTGATACCGATCGGGATGAGCATCGTCGGCGAGATCCACGGCGAGACCAGCTTGCAGCCATACCCCCTCGACACCGCCTGCACCCAGACCTTCTGCGCCATGGCTGCCAGAGTGACCAGCATCGACAGGGGCTCCTTGAGAGCTTCGCCGAGGATGTCCGCGAGGAGGTCCTTGATCTCCAGGTACGCGTCCACCGCCGCCTGGTTCAGGTGAACCTCAAACCCCCACCACTTCGCCTCGAACCGAACGGTGGCGCCCAGCGCCTCCAGCTCCTTGCGTGCGTGCTCCGCCCTTTCCACCAGCTCCGGCGGTGGCGTGTCGTAGAGCCCGCCGCTCTGCGGCGCGCTGTCCTGGGACTCGGTGGACTGGTCAATGGCCATGGTCTCCCTCTCCACCGGCGAATGTCGTACCGGCCTGCCCGGGCTCGTGACTCGAGGAACCCGGCGGACATCAGAATGCACACATAGCGCAGCACGATGACTGCATAGAGTTACCGATTGGCCGCAGAGGTACTCAATCTGGCGGAAAACATCCACGCCCCGTCATACGGTGAAAACCGAGCCGGCTGTCACCAGGCGCGGACGGGAGCGACGGCGCACGCACCCGCCCGCGGCGGTGTCCTCAGTCTCAGCGGCCATGATGATCAGAAAGTACGAGACCCCGGACCTCTGCGGCCCGGGTCCTTCCTGGGCTGTGCAAGCTCGCGTCACATTTTTCCCACTGATCGCGATGCCAGCAGCTCGGGGCCTTCCTGATGTTGAAGTGACGGTTCCGCAAATGCCGTGCGAACGAGCAGTCAACAGCGCATGCCGGTCTAGAGCCGAGGGGGCGGGCGGTTTTACCGGGGGACGCACGGTGTCCATAGTGGGTTCCGCGCCCGCCCCAGGCAGGCGCGGGCAGAGGGGGATGCCATGGTGCGCTACGTTCACTTTCAATTGGCGACGATCTTCGAGGTGGGGGCTGCCATTGGCGTGGCTGCTCCTGTGGTCCTCGGCGTGCACGGGCTGCCGCAGAGCAACTATGCACTTCCTCTTTTGTGTGTTTTGGGATCCAGCGCGCTCTTCGGCCTGCTAGCGGTTTCGACCCGCTCGGGCTGGCTGGGCGGCGAGAAGCGCGATTTCGAGAACGCAGTCCCCTTGGCCGACCCCGAGGCGATACTCCCCGCCCCGCGTGAGTCGATGCGCCGCAGCTTCGACGGATCCTTCGTTGTCATCGTCGCGCTGCCGACCCTAGTTTTCGGCCTGCTCTGGGGTCCTTGGGTCATCAGCTGGGGGCTCTTTTTTGTACCGGAGCGGATCGTCAAAGGTGTGTACACGTTCTTCTGGGAGCGACGCCACGGCGTACTCCTGTGGCGTGGAAAGGCCGAGGAACAACCCCTGGGTAGGGACCAGTTCCTGTATTCCTCGCCACGGATCGCGACGCCCAGGTGAGTTCGCACTGCCGTGCCGGAGGTGCCACGGAGCAGGAGGCGGCCCTGGAGCGGCTCGCCGAGTTCGCCGATGCCTGGGGCCGGAAGTATCCGGCGATCGTGAAACTGTGGGAGAACGCCTGGGAAGAGTTCACCCCCTTCCTGCGGTTCGACACCGAGATCCGCCGCATCGTCTGCACGACGAACGCGATCGAGTCGGTGAACGCGCGCATTCGTCGGGCGGTCAAGGCCCGCGGCCACTTCCCCAATGAGCAGGCCGCCCTGAAGTGCGTCTACATGGCGATCATGTCCCTCGACCCCACCGGCAAGGGACAGGCCCGCTGGACCGTGCGCTGGAAACCGCGCTGAACGCTTTCGGCATCGCCCTCGACGGCCGCCTGTCGGCAGCCCGTCAGTAGCCTCAACTACCCTAGTTACACCACTCGTTTGACAGTCCCCGTCACGGCTGCAGGCTCACCTGGGGCTATGGCTCGACAGAGATCGTCCCGGGCGTAGAGGGCCGGGTGCCTCTGTTCTGGCGGCGGGCCGGGCCTGGTCAGGGGCTGAGGCTCTGGCGCATGTCGAGGTAGCAGCGCAGCCGTACGCCGGGCTGTCCGGGGTCCCAGGTTGTGGCTGCCCACATTCCGGTCAGGGCCGCCTGGAAGGCGAAGGCGGTCTGGTCGTCGGCGGCTGCGACGTCGACCACGACCAGACCGGACTCCGATACGCGTACTTCGTTGATCGCTTCCACACCCGGCACGACGCACCATCGCGGGATCGGGTTCTCCCATCGCGGGTGGTTCACCCGACCGGCCCACAGCGAGAGCCGGAACCAAGCCGGAACCAGGGTGAAGGTCCGCGGTGCATGGCCCTTACAGCGGGGGCTCCTGGGTGAACTCGCCCATGCCGCCCCAGGGATCATCCTGCTCTATCAGGTCCGCCCTCTCCCGTTCCCGCCGCTCGGCGGCCGTCCGTTCTTCGACTCCTCGGACGCTCCAGGGGCGGCCTCCCGTCTTGAACCGCCAGATCACGCCCTCGAACTGCTGTCGCAGACGCTCGGGGTACGGGCCATACTCGCCGATCGGCAGGTACGGATCGACGAACTCCCCCTCGCTGTCGGTCAGTTGCACTCGCGTCACGCAAGTAGATCTAGCATCCTCGCGTGAGCCAGCGCCCACGGAGAACGCACCTCCGGGGTCTTGAACGGCCCTCGGAGCGAGGTGGGGCGCCGGGCGTCAGGAATTGGGAACGGCGGGCCGGGGCTCGGTCCGCGTGAGACCTTCTGCGGGCTTCAGCCTGCCGACGTGCGTGCCGTGTCCCTGGGGCGGATGTGCTGGCTGAGAAAGAGAGCGGCGCGGTCCAGTGCCTCGTCGGCTTCGTCCAGGACGCCGGTGAACGCCTGGAAGACATGTGGAACGTCAGCGGTGATGTCCAGGATGACATCCACTCCGGCGTCCCTCGCGCGCGTGGCCATGCGTGTGGAGTCGTCCAGGAGCATTTCGTTGGTGCCCGACTGCAGAAGCATCGGGGGGAAGCCGGTCAGGTCGGCGAGGGTGGCGGGGCTGAGCATGGGCTGGTGGGGGTCCTGTCCCGCGCGATACATGGCCCCGGTGTGTTCCAGGCCCTCACGCGTGAAGAACGGATCGATGCTCGCCTTGGTGTCCATGCTCTCGCCTGTCCGGGTCCCGTCGAGTCCGGGGGAGAACGCCACGATCGCGGCGGGCATGGGCAGGCCCGCGTCGCGAGCGGCGAGGCAGGTGGTGACAGTGAGGCCGCCACCGGCGGAGTCGCCGGCGAACACGGTCGCCGAAGGGTCTTCGCCGCTTTCGAGAAGTGCGCGGTAGGCGCTCAGCCCGTCCTCGATCGCGGCCGGGAACGGGTGCTCAGGGGCAAGCCGGTAATCCAGCGAAAACGCCCTGAACCCGGTTCTGGTCACCAGGTTCCCCGTCAGCGACATCGCCGTCTCCGGTGAACCGACCACGTAAGAGCCGCCGTGAAAGTAGAGGATCGTCCCTGCCTTCGGAGTGCTGGCTGGCTCGACGAGCACCGCGGGCCGATCGCCGAGCGTCGCAGTCCGGGTGCGGATCCCGGCCGGGACGATCATTTCCCCCATCATCGCCCTGAACCCGGCGCGGAGCTCCTCCACCGACCGAGGGCTCTCCGGCTGAGGCCGTCGGACCATCGCGTCGATCTCCGCCCGCTGTTGCCTGCTCATTGTCGCCTCCATCGCAAGTGCATGCCAAAGAACTATATGCCATGGCATATAGATTAGACTATATGCCATGGCATCTAAGTCAAGCCGTAGCCCGATCGACCTCCCGGGCTTCTTCGCCGATCTCGTCCGCTGCGAGACACGCCTCTACAACGCGCTGAACGACCGCCTCCGCGAGCGGCACGGGATCGTCACCTCGCAGTTCGAGTTCCTGCGCTTCCTGCGCGACCACCCCGGGTCCCGGGTGGCGGACCTCGCCACCGAATTCGCCATCGGGATCGGCGCGACCAGCAAGGGCATCGACCGCCTGGAGAAGCAGGCATGGGTCATACGGCGAACCAATCCATCGGATCGCCGCTCATCACTGCTGGACCTGACCGCTGGAGGCCTGCAACTCGTCGAGGCGGCGGAGGCGACCTTCACCAAAACACTGGCCGAGCTGACCGCAGACGTCCTCGGCGGTCCCTCAGGACTGGCCGCCGTACAGATCCTCTCGGAGCTGCGCTCCGTGCTCGAACGCGACCAGATTGGCCTGCCCACAGGCTGACCGGGATCACCTACAACGAGCCGCCCGCCATGGATCGTGCGGAGCACGAGACAGGTGAGTAGGAAGCGAGCGCGTGGAGGGTGCCCCGGCGTATTCGCCGCCTTCTCAGAACTCGTAACAGCATCATGAGCGGGCCTTCTTGAGGCGGCGCCAGCAGATCAGGCTGCAGCCCAACGAGACGAAGGCGTCATGGAGTTCGACGCGTCGCTCGCAGCGGACGGCGAGGCGTTTGAACTGGTGGAGCAGGGCGAGGGTCTGCTCGACGACGTAGCGGAGCTTGCCCAGGCCCTTGATGTTCGGGGAGCCCTTGCGGGAGATCACCGGGAGGATCCGGCGCCGGCGGAGTTCGCGGCGCACGGCCCGGGAGTCGTACGCCTTGTCGCCCAGCACGGCTGCGGGGCGTCGGCGGGGACGACCGGGGCATCCGGCCACCGGCGGGATGCCGTCGACGAGGGCGAGGGTCTGCGTGATGTCGTTGACGTTCGCCGCGGTAGTGATGACGTACAGCGGGGTGCCCTTCCCGTCGCAGATCAGATGGTGCTTGCTGCCCGTTTTCCTCCGGTCGACCGGTGACGGGCCGGTCGCGGCTCCCCCTTTTTCGCGCGGACGTGGGAGCCGTCCACGCACGCACGCGTCCAGTCGAGTTCACCGGCCGCGTGCAGCTTCGCGAGCAGGATGCGGTGCAGTTGGTCGAGGGCCCCGGCCTGCTGCCAGCGGTCCAGGCGGCGCCAGCAGGTCTGTCCGGAGCCGAACCCCAACTCCAGCGGCAGGAGTTGCCAGGCGATGTCATTGACCAAGACGTACAGAATGCCCTGCAGACAGCGCCGGTCATCCACCGGCTTCGGCCCAGGCGACCGCTCGGGCCAGGGCGGCAGCAACGGCTCGATCAGCTCCCATAGGTCATCGTCCACGATCCACGGCCGAGTACTCACGAGCCCATCAACGGCCGGATCATCACATCGGACACGCGCGACCAGCGCACTCGCCCAAGATCTTGTTACGAGTTCTTAGGGCGTGCAGAAGAACAACACGCTGATTCCGGTTCTGGGGCAGATCGTTGTGGTAGACCTCGGCGACCAGGAAAGATGCGACGTTAGCCGTCGCTGTAGAGCGTGGCGTCCACGACGGTGGTCAGGCAGATCCTGCAGCTCAGCGAGCCGTTTACCACATGACGGCGCACGCGAATCAGACATCAGCGTGTTGTTCTTCTGCGAGCCCTTACGAGTTGGTGCGTGATAGCGAGTGAGGCGTGTTTGCCTCGCTCACGGCGTTCGTCAAGCGGTGGTGGTGCGGTCGGATGCCAGGGTGGCGATGGCTTGGTATGTGTCGGGGGGGGCGGTCACGGCGGTGGGTCCAGCGCTGGAGTTGCTTCCAGCGTTTGTGGTCGGCGAGGGCGTGTTCGACGGTGATGCGTCGCGAGGAGTGGTCGTGTCGCTGGCGTTCTCGGTGCTCGACGAAGGGCGCTATTGCTCCCGGTCGCAGTTTGTGTGGCGGGGTGAGGGCCTTCCCTCGATGGTCTCGGCTGAGGCCGAGGTAGCCGTCATCGAGGAGGACCTGGACCAGGTCGAAGTGGTCGAAGCATCTGCCGATGCCGGCCGTGCGGGCGGCTGTGATGTCGTGCATGCGCCCTGGCCGTAAGGCGTCGGTCCACAGGGTGCGGCCCTGGTCGTCGGCGACAACGGTGGCTTTCATCGTGTTCTGTTTCTTCTTGCCCGATACGAACGCCCTGCGGCCGCCCCGGCCTGCAGCGGGCCGGCGGACCTGAATCTCGGTGGCGTCCAGCCGCAGCTGAACGCCCTCGGTCTGGGCGTAGGCGAACACGTCCTCCAGGGTCCGCAGCCGCACACCGGGCCGGTCCGGTACGGCGAACCCCCGCCCGGCCAGCAGCCGACGCACCTCACCGACCGCGCGGGTCACGGTGGAACGGTCCACTTCGTACAGAAGGGCCAGGACCGCGTGCGGGAGGTCATGACGCAGATGAATGAGCGTTGCGACGAGTCGGTCCACGAACACCAGCTGATGACGGGCACCGGCCCCGGGCGCCCGCTTTCTGGCCCCGCCTCGTGCCTGGTGTCGGCGACCCTCGACCCCGACCACCCACGGCCTGGCCAACTCCGTCACCAACGAGGACAGATGAGCCGTCGAGATGCCCGTGAACAACGGATGCGTTAGAACCGAGCGGTCCACCATGCCTCTCACCAGCAGAGCATGCCCACCCGCTATCACGCACCAACTCGTAAGGGCGTGCAGAAGAACAACACGCTGATTCCGGTTCTGGGGCAGATCGTTGTGGTAGACCTCGGCGACCAGGAAAGATGCGACGTTAGCCGTCGCTGTAGAGCGTGGCGTCCACGACGGTGGTCAGGCAGATCCTGCAGCTCAGCGAGCCGTTTACCACATGACGGCGCACGCGAATCAGACATCAGCGTGTTGTTCTTCTGCGAGCCCTAAGAGTCAGTTAGACCGCTGTCCCTTGTACTACCGCAATGGCCTCCACGATTCACGGCAACATGACGCCGGGCTCACGGAGGCCATTGGTCACCCAGAGTGTCCGCAGCCCCACCGCACACTCGCGGGATAGGTGCGCCCCCCAAAGGCCCCCAACTCGTGATCGCTTACGGGACACCCTCAGACCGAGTTGGGGTCGAGACGATCAGCGGGCACCCCGTTGTTATACGTAGCTACACCGTTACCCATAGACCAATCCGCTGGGGTAACGGTGAAGAGGTTGAAGAAGACGTCCTCCCGCCGTAGGTGCAGCTTCTCATGCAGTTCGTCGACGACAGCCTTGTAGAACCCGGCCTTTTGCTCAGGACTCGCGACGTCCAGGAAATCCAGTTGGATGAAGATGCAGTTCTCGGACCGGTAGATGCCGAGGTAGTCGGGGTCATAGAGGAAGTTCTCAATTTTATGTTCGGTGATGACCTGGAAGCGGTCTTCCGGCACACCCAGATGCTCGATCATCTTGTCGTATACGACGTTCGCAATGGTTTGGCGGTACTCTACTGACTTCCCCTCTACGAGGTCGATTCGCGCGAGCGGCATGGGAGATGTCCTTTCTTTACGGAGAGGCGCGGCGCCGTCTCTCGACCGCGATCCTAGGTCGCGGTCCCGGCATTGCGACAGCACCGGGGCCGGGCGTGTCCTGCCATCCGCACGACTCGGGCGGCCTGAGTTAAAAGGCAGGCGCTTGGGGTGCGGAAGGTGTCTGCAATAGAGAGAGCGGTGCGAATTCAGACATGCCAAGTGAAGAGAAGACCGTCGGGTTGGTGAGCTGCTTTCACCTGCACGCCGCTGAACTTGATTGGGTGATGTCGGAGCCGTTCGCCTGACGGCGGCGGGTCCGCTCCGGTAGCCCTGGATCGTGAGATACGCGCAGGGCGGCGGGTTGACCGACGCCGGGGGAGGGCCATGAGGGAGCGGGTCCGACTGCAGGCCGTGGAACGTTTCGAGGGCGGGCAGAAGAACAGGGAGATCGCTGCCGCGCTGCGGGTCAGCGAGCGGTCCGTGGAGCGGTGGCGCCGCCAGTGGCGCGAGCGTGGCGAAGCGGGGGTCCTGTCGAAGGGATCGCCGGGGCGGCCGAGGCTCAGCGAAGCGCAGATCGCGAGGCCGGAGCGGGAGTTGGAGCGCGGGCCGCTGGCCCACGGCTGGGCCGACCAGCGGTGGACACTTGCACGGATCAAGACGTTCATCGGCCGCCTGTTCCACGTGAGCTACACGGTGGAGGGCACGTGGCTGCTGCTGAAGCGGCACGGCTGGTCCTGGCAGCAGGCCGCCCGGCGGGCGATCGAGCGCGACGACGTGACGGTCGAGGTGTGGAAGAAGGAGACCTGGCCGCGGGTAAGAGGTCCTACTGACCTTTCCGTTGAGTTGTCGTGTCGAGCGAAAGTCCGGTTTCGGCGAGGCAGCCCTCGATGAGGTCGGGGCGTCGTTGGATGCGGCGCAGGCCGCTGCGGACGGCGTCGACAAGGTGGTCACGGTCACGGAAGACGACGTTGGCGGTAGTGCTGCGACGAAGCAGCGACCAGATGCCCTCGACGGGATTGAGGTCGGGGGCATAGCTGGGCAGTTGGACGATGGTGAGCCAGGCGTGCTCTGCCGCGTACTCACGTAATCGGGTGCAGCGGTGAACATTCAGATTGTCCCAGATCACCACGACGGCGCCGCCGAGTTGGAGGTGGGCCCGTACGAGAAGGTCACGGTAGTCCTGCCAGGTGAAGCCACGGTGGGCGCCTCGGTGATGGCCCTGGATGCGAGGGCGGTAGATCAGGCGGCTGCGTTCGCCGGCCTTGAAGCACACCAGTGCGGCCATCGAGATGCGGCCGCGGGAAGCGCCGTTGAACCGCACCACGGGTGTGTCCCCTCTGGGTGCCCAGGTGCGTGAGCGGTGCGACGTCATCGAGACGGCGGCCTCGTCCTCGAAGACCAGCCATGCCCCGAGCGCCGCCGCGGTGGCTTTGCCTGGGGCCAGGTCTCCTTCACCCAGCCGGCCACCGCCGCCTCATCCCGTTCGACCGCCCGCCGCGCGGGCTGCCGGCACGACCAGCCATGCCGTCGCAGCAGCTCCCACACTCCTCGGACCGACAACGACACACCGAGCCGTCCCGCGATCAGCACGCGTACCCTCGAGAGCGTCCACCGCTCGTCCGTCCAGCCCCGGGCTATCGCACCGTTGAGCAGGAGCGGCTCGAGCTCGGCGAAGTCACTGTCGCCGACCTTCGGCCGCTTGGCAGGACCCGAAATGCACAGTGCCTGCCGGCCTCCCTCACGCTAGGACCGACGCCACCGTTCCACCGACCGCGCACTGACCCGAAGCCGTTTGGCTATCACAACGTTCTTCTCGCCCCGCGCAAAGCCGTCGGCGGCGCGCATACGCACCCGCTCACGCACGGCCTGTCCCTGCGGAGTGAGCCCACCGCCCTGGGCATACCTCATGACCCCGAACTACCGCAGGGATCAAGGAAAGTCACCCGACAACTCAACAGATAGGTCAGTAGGACCTCTTACGAGTTGGTGCGTGATAGCGGGTGGGCATGCTCTGCTGGTGAGAGGCATGGTGGACCGCTCGGTTCTAACGCATCCGTTGTTCACGGGCATCTCGACGGCTCATCTGTCCTCGTTGGTGACGGAGTTGGCCAGGCCGTGGGTGGTCGGGGTCGAGGGTCGCCGACACCAGGCACGAGGCGGGGCCAGAAAGCGGGCGCCCGGGGCCGGTGCCCGTCATCAGCTGGTGTTCGTGGACCGACTCGTCGCAACGCTCATTCATCTGCGTCATGACCTCCCGCACGCGGTCCTGGCCCTTCTGTACGAAGTGGACCGTTCCACCGTGACCCGCGCGGTCGGTGAGGTGCGTCGGCTGCTGGCCGGGCGGGGGTTCGCCGTACCGGACCGGCCCGGTGTGCGGCTGCGGACCCTGGAGGACGTGTTCGCCTACGCCCAGACCGAGGGCGTTCAGCTGCGGCTGGACGCCACCGAGATTCAGGTCCGCCGGCCCGCTGCAGGCCGGGGCGGCCGCAGGGCGTTCGTATCGGGCAAGAAGAAACAGAACACGATGAAAGCCACCGTTGTCGCCGACGACCAGGGCCGCACCCTGTGGACCGACGCCTTACGGCCAGGGCGCATGCACGACATCACAGCCGCCCGCACGGCCGGCATCGGCAGATGCTTCGACCACTTCGACCTGGTCCAGGTCCTCCTCGATGACGGCTACCTCGGCCTCAGCCGAGACCATCGAGGGAAGGCCCTCACCCCGCCACACAAACTGCGACCGGGAGCAATAGCGCCCTTCGTCGAGCACCGAGAACGCCAGCGACACGACCACTCCTCGCGACGCATCACCGTCGAACACGCCCTCGCCGACCACAAACGCTGGAAGCAACTCCAGCGCTGGACCCACCGCCGTGACCGCCCCCCCCGACACATACCAAGCCATCGCCACCCTGGCATCCGACCGCACCACCACCGCTTGACGAACGCCGTGAGCGAGGCAAACACGCCTCACTCGCTATCACGCACCAACTCGTTCCACTGATGCCGCGGGCCGCGACGGGCCGTCCGCGTGTGGAGGATCGGCAGGTCATCAACGGGATGGTCTACAAGATCCGGACCGGGATCTCCTGGCGTGACCTGCCGGATCGCTACGGGCCATGGAAGACGGTCTACACCCGCTTCCGCCGCTATGCGCTGGACGGCGTGTTCACCCGGGCCCTCCAGCAGATCCAGAGGCACGCGGACGCGGCCGGCGACATCGACTGGCTCGTCCAGATCGACTCCACCATCGTCCGCGCCCACCAGCACGCCGCCGCCACCGGCCGAAAAGGGGGAACCACCCGCCGGACGAACCGGACGATCACGCCCTCGGCCGATCCCGAGGAGGCCTGACCACCAAAATCCATCTCGCCTGCGACGGCAAGGGCCGCCCGCTCGCGATCCTGCTGACACCCGGCCAACGCCACGACAGCATCTGCGCGCGCCCCCTCCTGGAACGCATCCGCGTCCCGCGGACCGGCCTTGGCCGGCCCCGCTCCAAACCCGACCAGGTCATCGCCGACAAGACACCCCATGCAGCTATCGGGTCAAGCAGCTGCGGTGAGTGGTGATGGTTTTGGTGGGGCGAATGCGATTGCCTCGTTGAACTTCTGGCGGGTGGTCAGGTAGTGGTGGAGCTGGCCGAGCATGCGGTTGAAAAGGTTTCGGAGAGCCGCGTAGTAGCGATCGCCGGTCTGCCTTCGGCGGTTGTAGTGGTCGTGGGCGCCGATTGAGGCAGTGAGTGCGGCGAAAGCCCAGTGCCGGCCGGTTGCGGCCAGGCGGCTGTTCTTGATCCGGCGGTGGCTGACGTGGCGGCTTTTGCCGGACTCTCGCGTCACGGGGGCACTTACGGCGTAAGCCTTCAGATCGTGGGCTGTGTCGAACCGGGTGCGGTCGTCGCCAATTTCGGCGAGGAGCCGGGCGCCGGTCAGCGCGGCGAGACCCGGGAAGCTCGTGATGATCTCCGCGTCGGGGTGCTGCAGGAAGAGCTCCTCGGTGGCGCTCGCCAACTCGTCGCAGGCCTTGCAGGCGGCTTCGAGCTGGGCGAGCAAGGCAAGTGTTTGCTGTCCCATCGCCGTCTCCACCAAAGCCGGCTGACGAAGCCAGGTCCGGCGGAATACCTCGAGCAGGCGGTCGGTCTCGGCCTCGATCCGGCGCTGGCGGCCAGCCTGTTTGACGGCGGCTTTGAGCTTGCTGCGGGCGAGCTTGGCGGCTTTGGCCTGTGTGGGCGCGATCGCCAGGATCGCTCGAGCCTCTCGTGCCAGTAGCTTCTCGCGCTTGTCGGCAAACGCTTCAAGGACTGCCGGGTAGTACTCGCGCAGGTGCGAGCGCAGACGGTTGTGGGCACGGGTGCGGTCCCAGACCGCGTCCTGCTGGGCTCTGGCGAGGACGGCGATCGCCTTGACCAGCTCAGTGTCGCCCGGCAGAGGCCGGTGAAGCTGTGCGTCGGTTCGTAGGATGTTCGCCAGGACGACGGCGTCCTGGTGGTCGGACTTTTTGCCGGAGACGGAGTGCCGGTCTCGGTAGCGTGCCACGGCCATTGGGTTGATCGCGAACACTTGACGCCCGGAGGCCCGCAGACAGGCCACCATGAGTCCGCGCGAAGTCTCGATCGCGATCGGGATCGGATCGTCGGGAGTGTCGCCGTGTTCGGCGAGCAGACGGAGCAGGTCCTGGAAGCCCGCCGCGTCGTCACTGACCCTGAGCTTGCCGAGCAGGCGAGCGTCGCAGTCAACCACCGCCACGTCATGGTGGGGTCGGCGCGGAGCGCGGTACTGGGGTTCCTCCCAGCCCGTTTCTCCGCGCCGCCCTCCCGAACCGGACGTGCGAGTTGGCCCCGCATCCGGCTCTCCACAAGCCCCGTTGAGCAGTTGCTTTCCTCAGGTCGTGCTGGGCCAGGGCGACGGAATGGTCGTCCCTCTGGGCCGGTATCGCGTGGTTACTACCGAGCCCGGGTTGAACAGGACGACGTCGCCGTCGTGTGGCCACCATCCGCCGTCGCAGTAGCGGCGGCGGAGTTCCTTCCATCCGGTTCCGAGGTGTTTGCGGCGGAGCCATCCGAAGACCTGACGCCAGACGATCATGCGCAGGTATTGGAAGGCCCGGGCAGACACCCCGGGGCGGAAGTAGGCCGTCCAGCCCCGCAGCACTTGGTTGAGCTTGTGCAGCAGGACTGCCAGCGGCAGGCTGACGTTCATCCGGCAGAGCGCCTTCGTCTTGGCCTTGATGGACCGAAGTGCCTTCTTGGCCGGGTAGTTGTAGACGTACTGCCGGTCGGTTCCCCGCTTCTGGTGGCGCTGGATGCGCCAGCCGAGGAAGTCGAGGCCCTCGTCGATGTGCGTGATCAGTGTCTTCTCCTCCGACAGCCGCAGGCCGACGGTGGAAAGGACCTCCGCCACTTCGGGAAGCAGTGCTTCCGCGTGAGCTCGGGTGCCCGAGACCAGAATGACGAAGTCGTCCGCGTATCGGAGCAACCGGTAGTTGGCCAACCCCTTCTGGCGCCGGGTGAACCGTCGCTTCGGGCTGGTCTGTGGTCCGCCCTCGATCTTGGTGAAGTGCTCGTCCAGGACCGAGAGGGCCACGTTGGCCAGCAGCGGCGAGAGAATCCCGCCCTGCGGAGTGCCAGTGACGGTCTCCTTGGAGGTGCCAACCTCGGTGAGGATGCCCGCCTTCAAGAACGCCTTCACCAGGGCGAGCACGCGCTTGTCCCCGATCCGAACCCGCACTCGGTCCATCAGAGCCGAATGCGAGATCTCGTCGAAGCACGCCTTGATGTCGCCCTCCAGCACCCACTCGTAGGTCTTGGATGCCAGAAAGCGCGTCTCGGCCATCGCGTCATGCGCACGCCGGTTGGGCCTGAAGCCGTACGAACACGGCGCAAAGTCCGCCTCGAAGATCGGCTCCAGCACCAGCTTCAAGGACGCCTGGACCACCCGGTCGGCCACGGTCGGAATCCCGAGGCGCCGCCGCTTGCGCGACCCCGGCTTGGGGATCATCCGTTCCCTGACCGGCACCGGACGGAAGCTGCGGGATTTCAACTGCTCCCGCAGCTCGGCGAGGAACTGAGCCTCGCCAATCCGTTCCCGGACGAAGGTGACGGTCATGCCATCCACTCCGGCCGAGCGCGCACCCTTGTTCCCCGCTACCCGCTCCCAGGCCATGGCCAGGAACGCGGGATCAGCAACGAGGTTGTACAGATCGTCGAACCGACGATGAGGATCGTCGTTCGCCCAACGGTGCAGCTTGGTCTGGATCTCCAGTACCCGTCGTTCAGCCCGGAACGAGCCGAGCGGCAGATCACTCGTATTCACCAGCGGTCTCCTGGTCTTCCAGTACTTCCACTACTGACTTGCTGGCCCCCTTCGCCATGCGGCCGGCTTTCCCGACCTCGGACTACTACGGAGCCTCCGCCCCGCCCGGCGCCGTCGGCTGACGACGTGCCTGTCCTTCCGCCGCACTGGCTGCGCGGGGCGAGGACGACACCGGACGGTTCCCACGTTCACTTGAGAGTCGATCGACGGGTGAGGCGCCCAGCTCTACCCCTGCGGCATCGCCACGACTACGCCGCAGACATTCACCGTGGCCTCCTGGCCGTTGATCACATGGCGACCAGGAGTTACCCGCTCTCGCACGAGGAGCAGGTATGCACCGCGACCAGCCCATATCCGCCAGATTTGAGCTGGTGGGCCGTTAAGGGGCGTCAGACACCAGTTCCTCTCGTACACCTTCCCGTCTCGCTGACCGGACCCGCACCATCTGGCAGTACTGGCACGTCCCGGCGTTGTCAGGGCTGCTCCCACCCTCCCCGGCGTCTCCCGGATCAGGCTGCCCTCAGCTTCACCCGACCGCTGCGACGGCCAGGAGTCGAAGGTCTCTCACCCCCGCTCGACTTCAAGCGCCTCGTGGCGCACATGGTCTTCGGCCCAGTCGATTCCGCAGGTCACCTGCATGCACGCCTCTTTTCGATACGTCGCTGTCCGCTGGCGTCGAGCCGCGGCAGGACCACTCGGCGACCTAATAGAAGCGCTCGTCGGCGCACCACCCCATCAGCCGTCCGTGGCCCCAGCTGTTCGCAGGGTCCTCGCTCTCGTGAAGAGCTCCACGACTCCGGCTGATCAAGAGGTGGCCCTGGGAACGGCTCGAACCACGGCACGCTACGGCGGTCGAGTGCTAAGCGGCAGGGGTCGCGCACGCGTCGCTCTTGTCGAAGCACTCAAAGCGCGGCATACAGCAAGACATCTCGCTCGACCCCTGCCCAGAGCTGATCCAACTCCCAGCCCTCAACGCCTATTAGGCCTACAGCTCCCGAGGATTCCGCGCCTACCTGCGCAAACGCGGCATCGCGTGCACCATCCCGGAGAAAGCCGACCAGCAGCGACACCGGCTGGGCCGCGGCCGTCGCGGCGGCCGGCCACCGGCATTCGACCGACAGATCTATCGCCGCCGCAACGTAGTCGAGCGCTGCTTCAACCGCCTCAAAGGCTTCCGCGGCATCGCCACCAGATACGACAAGACCGCCGCCTCCTACGAGGCAGCGGTCAGTCTCGCGTCATTCCTGCTCTGGGCAAGATCAGTTTGAAGACGGACCCTCGTTGCGTTCGCGGGCGACGTGTTCGCGTACCGCGGGGATGGTTTCAGCGGCGAAGCGCTCGATTACGTCCTGGTCGTCGCTGGCCAGGATGAAGGTGCTGACGCCGTCCTCGACGGCCAGCTGGGTCAGTGCCTCCGGAGTCTGCTGGCCCGGGAAGATGTTGAGTAGACGGGTGATCTCGCGGGGATCGCGGCCGGCGGCCCGGGCGGCATCGTCGATGATCGCGTTTCCCTTTGACACGCCGCCCGGCTCCATCATCGGCAGTGACGGCAGCCAACCATCGGCCTTGCGTCCCACCAAGCCCTGCATCTTCGGCTTGTGGGCGCCGACCCAGATCGGGATCTCGTGGGCGGGCGCGGGTCCACGTTCGGCGCCGTGGACCGAATAGAACTCGCCGTCAACGTCGACGCCGCCGGGCCCGTCGGCATCCCAGACCCCGCGGATGATGTCGATTGCCTCGTCAAGTGCCGCAACGCCCTGTAGTGGGGTCAGCCGCCGTCCGCCGATCGCCTGCACGGCATCCCAGTAGTAGCCGGCTCCGAGTCCGAGGCTGGTCCGTCCACCGGAGAGCAGGTCGAGGCTGGCCGCCGCGCGGGCGAGTACGGCGGGGGGCTGGCGCAGCGGCAGGTTCAGCATGTTGCCGGACACGCTGATGCGCTCGGTTCGCGCGGCCACCCAGCTCAGCAGAGTCCAGGTATCGAGAAAGCTCGACTGGTAGGGATGGTCCTGGAAGGTGACGAAGTCGAAGCCGAGCCGTTCACTTAGCTGTGCCAACTCGACCGGACGGCTCGGCGGGGAGTTGGTGGGACCGATGAATGTTGCGAAACGCAGGGGATGACCGTAGTCAGGCATCGATGTCTCCTTCGGTCGTTCGTTCGTGGTCAGCCGCGACGCGACGTCGTCGCGCACAGCGTGTCGTCAGATCAGGACGCTGACGATTTCGTCGAGAGGCTCGGGCTGGCCGGCCTCGTGGTGAAGGCTGGTGCCACCGCGGATCAAAGCACCGCAGACGACAGCGGCGGCCCAGAACAGGCCGGCGGCCCACCAGAAGCCGACAGTGAACCCGTGCACGGTGGCACCAACAACGGCCGTGCTGCCATGGTGGGTCAGGTAATGGTGGGCTGAGGTAGCGACGAAGGTGCTGATCAGGGCGACGCCGAGCGCCGAGCCGAGCTGCTGGGAGACATTGTTGAGCGCCCCCGCGGTGCCGGCGTCGCGCGGTTCGACACCCAACTGCCCGACCGCGACGGCCACGACGGCGGCCGAGCCAATACCGGTTCCGATCAGGATCAGGCCGGGCAACACCCAGGCCGCGTACGGGCTGCCCGCATCGGCCTGGGCCAGCAAGGCCGCCCCGGCACCGGAGGCGATCAACCCGGCGGCGACGATGACTCGCATAGTCAGGCGCTGCAGCAGCACGCCCTGGGTCAGCGTCGCCACCACCCCGACCGTGACCATCAGCGGCAGGAACGCGACGCCGGTCGTGATCGGCGAGTAGCCCAGCACGCCCTGGAAGTAGTACGTCAGGAACAGAAACACTGCGAACACCGCCGCGTTCGACAGGAAGAGCGTCAGATAGGCGGCACCGCGGTTGCGGTCGGCGAGCACGCGCAGCGGGATGAGCGGGTGCCGATCGACCTTCTGAAGCACGACGAAGCCGACCAGTAGAAAAACACCGGCGATCAGCGGGGTCAGGGTGACCGCCGAGCCCCAGCCGTCGGTCTGGGCCTTGGCCGATCCGAAGACCAACCCGAAGATTGCCGCCGAGCCGACGACAGTGCTCGGCCCGGAAAGCTTGGGCTTGTCGGGTTCGGAGGAGTTGTGCAGCAATGCGAGTCCACCGGTGATCCCCACGACCGCGAGGACGATGTTGACGTACATGCACCAGCGCCAGCTGACGTAGTCGGTCAGCAATCCACCGAGCAGCAGGCCGATGGCGCCGGCGCTGCCGGACACCGCTCCGAAGATCCCGAACGCCTTGTTCAGCTCCTGGCGGTCGGTGAAGATCACGGTGATCAGCGACAACGCGGCCGGCGCGAGAATCGCGGCGAACCCGCCCTGAAAGGCCCGGGCAGTGATCAACGTGCCGATGTTCGGGGCGGCGCCACCGACGGCGGAGGCAATCGCGAAGCCCAGCAGTCCCACGATGAACATGGTCTTGCGGCCGTACGCGTCGGCGAGTCGGCCGCCAAGCGGTAGCAAACTGCCGAAGGCCAGCACCTAAGCGGTGATGACCCACTGCCGGTTGGCGTCAGAGAAGCCCAGGTCGGCCTGCGCCGTAGACAAGGCCACGTTCACGACAGTCGCATCCAGCAGGATCACGATCTGGGCGATCACGACGACGCCCAGAGCCATCCACCGTCGCTCGTAGTAGGGATTGTGCGTAACCGACGATTGCGCCGCGTCGGCTTTCGCGACGGCTGAGACGCCAGGGGCCCTGGATGTCTCGTTACTGCTCATTTTCTCTGCTCCTCGTGCGGTCAGGTCGGAGCGCCGACATGAGGCACTTCTCTGGTCGTCACTCGCCGTCAGATCTGGCTGAACCCGCCGTCGACGACTAGGTTCGCGCCGGTGATGAAGCTGGCGTCCGAGGAGGCCAGGAACAGCGCGGCAGCCCCGATTTCCTCGCTGGTGCCCAGCCGTCCCAGCGGGATGGCGGCGGTGATCTGTTCCCGAAACTCGGGGGGCACGGTGCTGAAGAGCGCGGTGTCGATCGAACCGGGACTGACGACATTCACCCTGATACCGCGGACCTTCAACTCCGCTGCCCAGGTGCGGGCAAGTGAACGAACGGCGGCCTTGCTCGCCGAGTAGACACCGGCACCGGGGATGCCCTTGGTCGCGCTGTTCGTGCCGTTCAGGATGATCGACGCACCGTCGCTCATCAATGGCAGCAGGTACTGAACGGTGAACACAGTGCCGCGGAAGTTCACGCCCACCAGCGCATCGAACGTATCGGGGGTGATACTTCCCAACGGGTCCGATACCGACGCGACGCCAGCGCTCGCAAATAGGACGTCCACTCGTCCGTGATGCTCCCGCACGGTCTCGGCCAAGCTAGCCAGGTCGTCCAGATTTCCCGAGTCCGCCTGTACGCCCGTCACGTTGTGGCCGATGGCCGCGACCGCCTCGTCCAGCCTTTGCCTGTCTCGTCCGGTGATGAACACGTGGGCGCCTTCGGTCACGAACAACTTGGCCGTTGCCAACGCCATCCCAGAGGTCGCTCCAGTGATCACGGCGACCTTGCCATCAAGTTTGGGCATTTTGTCCTTCTACTTTCTGTCGGCCGATCGGCCGATCGATATGTGGACCTGCGAGCTACGTGGGGCCGGCGGGGTGACGCCGGTTGTGAGTAGCGCTCCGCAGCGGGATCGGTTCCCGTTCGTACTGCATGCCGACCGTAACAGATGCGTGCGCGCGCGTGTAAATGGCAGGGCATCCAATTTTCGGGTATGCTGCCGAGCGTGAAGGCACCCGTGTCGCAACCGCGAATCATTTCCCCGGACCAGGTCAACGGCTGGTTTGCGCTGCTGTTCACCCACGCCACGGTCACCGGTCGGATCGACGCCGTGCTGATGGACAAGCACAAGATCTCGTTCAGCACCGTCGAGATCCTCTGCTGGCTCCTGGAGGCCGAGCCTCAGTCGGTTCGAGGTCTGTCTCGCGAACTGGTCAGCGTCAGCCCGACCAGAGCATCACGGTTGGTTCAGGAACTGATCGATGCTGGGCACCTACAACGTGGAGCCGACCAAGGCGACGGTCGGGTGTCGCTCATCAGCTTCACCAAGAGCGGACGGCACTACGCCGAGACGGTCAGACGAACCTTCGAAGATTCGGTCAAGAAATATTTCGTCGATCCCCTCGACGACGATGACATCGCTGCCATCACCCGGATATGGGCCAAGCTCGAAAACGCAGAAGGTCCTAGCTGAGGGAATCCGATTCGCCCTGATCACTGCCCCTCTCCCGGCGATACGAGACCGATCAGCGGCTGTCGTCCGCTGTTGGACTTCGGACGACAGGGCCGCGCGATGCTGGGATGGATCGCAGCGACGACCACACTGAGCCGCTGCCCTCCGTAGACCTCCGCCCGGTTCGGCGGGACGTCACGAGTGAACCGCCGGCCTCGTCGTCCGGCGGTTCGCCGAGTGGATAGGCCGCGGGCCGACGAGGGCCGGACCACGCAGATCCCTGTCGATCTCCTGAACGCCGCCGGCGAAGTCCTCCGGTCCGGCGTCGAGGAGTTCCTGCACGACGGTGGCGAACACGGTGAGGCCGTTCCCCGACTCCGCCCTGGCGGGCGGGGGTGGGTGGCGGGTGTCCATCGGGTCGCCCGGCGGCCGCTCAGCTTTCGGCGGTGCCGTCATCTTGGGCGGCTTCGGCGACAAGCCGGCGGAGGATGCGTTCGTGGATGGCGGCAAGGGTGTCGAGCTCGTCAGGGGCGAGCAGATCGATGAAGTACCGGCGCACATTGTCCACGTGCTGGGGTGCCGCTTCCTCGATCGCCCGGCGTCCGGCAGGCAGCAGGCGGACGAGGGTGCTACGGGCGTCGGCCGGGTTGGCCTCGCGGGCGACCAGTCCGCGCTGCTGCATGCCCCGAACCTGATGGGAGAGACGGCTCTTCTCCCAGAGAAGCAGGTCGCACAGCTCTCGCGCGGGCAAGCACTCCTCGGGATGCTCCGACAGTACGGCCAGGACCTCGTAGTCGGCCTCACTCAGTGCGGAGTCCTGGAGGAGGCGCCGCTGCAGGCGGACACGAAGCTGGTGGTGCGCGTGCATGAAGGTCCGCCAGGCGTGGTCCTCGCGCGCGTCGAGCCACTTCGGCTCAGTGGGCATGCGCCCACTCTAGCTGGAGGTTGAGTACTCAATCAAATGGAGTTATTGTTGAGTCCTCAACCGTTTTGCCGGGGAGGGCCGCGCCCCGCCGACGGCTTGGTCGGCGGCCCGGCCCCGGTACTGATCGGCTGCACCGCAGTACGTCCCCTGATACGCAGGCACCATCGCCGCGGTCATCGCCCGGAGGGCGGCCGATCGTGCGAGCCCACAGCAGTGAAGGAGCACACCGATGAAGTTCGGGATGATCGGTGCGGGAACGCTGTCCCGCGCCATCGCCGGTCACGTCGTGAAGGCCGGACATGACGTGATTTTCAGCAACAGCCGCGGCCCCGAGACGCTGGGTGACGTCGTGGCCGCCTTCGGTCCTCGCGCCTCGGCCGGCAGTGTGGCCGAGGCCGGTGCCGCGGACATCGTCGTCCTCGCGGTCCCCTGGTCGAAGGTCCGCGAGGCGGTGCGCCACCTGCCGGCCAGGGAGGGGCGGATCGTCATCGACGCAACGAACCAGTGGATCAAGCTCACCCCCTCGTTTGTCGCAGAGCACCTCGACATCGGTGGGAGTGAACTGGTCGCCTCGCTGATCCCCGGGGCACATGTCATCAAGGCCTTCGACAACATGTACGGCCGCTACGTCGCAGCGGACCCCGTCACCGAAGCCGGCCGCCGGATCCTCTTCTACGCCGGCGACGACCAGGACGCCAAGAGCATCTTCCGCTCCGTCGTCGAGGGCTTCGGATTCGCTCCCGTCGACCTCGGTCCGCTGGTGATGGGTCGCCTCATGCAAGTGGACGGAGGGCCGCTGACCGGTCTGCACGCCATCCGAGAGGGATGACCACCCCGTACCACCGACCTTACGGCCCTCAGCCCTCCGCCCCGGCGGGACCACACACACCCACGCAACAGGAGTTCCCTCAGCGGCCGTTCGTCGCCGGCAGAACCAACCGAACGCCGCGCTCAGCGCCGTGGTGTCGACGGTCAGCCAATGCCCAACCCGGAACGTCACGTAATGGGCCAGGGGGACGGTGACCGTGCGTCGGGATCCCAGGGTGCCAGAGGTTCCCGGGCCGCCCGATAGCCAGACCTTCGTTCAGGCTGTCCAGGGTGGCCGAGAGGCCAGCGCGTAGCGCCGCCGAAGGCGCCCTTGACCGACCGGACCAGCCGCACACTCAGCCGTCGGGCGGCCCGTCACGGCCCCAGCCCAGGTGGGGAATTACGTGACGCTGATCATGGAGATCCTGGGGAATTGCATGACCGCTGACACTGGTCTCCCTCCGGACGGAGGCGCGGCATGCATGACACATCGTCGCCACGAAGCCGCCTTCTCGGTATCCGCAGGCTGCCCGGTACGACTGGCCTCTTTCCCAGGGCAACCCACACACATCTCGCAAAGGAGCAAGGCGTTGACAATGGAGTCACAGCAGTCCGCCGCCCGCCGCGCATTCCTCAAGCGGACGCTGGCCGCCGCCGCAGCCACTTTGATCGGCGGCACACTGCCGTGGCTGTTACGTCGTTCATCGGCCCCGGCATGTTGGCTCCGAGCGGCCCCAGTTGGTGAAGGTTGTGTAGCTTCCCGACGTCCTGAAGTGGCCCCGGGAATTGGCTTGCGTCGGGACCAGCCGCGGCGTAGTCAGCTCCGCGTGGTTGAGAACGGCATGGCGTCGGTCCATTCCCAGAAGGCGCCGGCCTCGTCGACTTCCCGTTGCAGCAGGGCGAACAACGGGCTCATGTCGGTGCCGGGAGGTACGTCGACGGCGACGAAGTGCTCTCCGTGCCATTCGCTGAGCAGCCCGGACTCCTTGATCGAGTTCTTGATGAGGCTGATGCTGCGGCCAAGTCGTGCAGCGTCCGTGCTCAGCCTGAGCAGTGTGCGCAGGACGCGGTGTCCGCTCGCCTGGGCAACTTCGACCACGCGAGCTTCTGGTGACAGACGGACCCGGTCTGCAAGAGCGAGGCCGTAGGTCATGAAGGGGAGGCAAGCGACCGCGTATGTGCCGTCCTCTTCGGGCTGGAGCCACAGCTGCTCGATCTGCCCGTCGAGGTCGAAGGGGGTCAGATCGGCCTGGGCGATGTAGTTGCTCTCGGCCCGACCGACCGGGTCCTTGTGCACGATGTACTGCATCTCCGCCCCCTCTGCCTGCTCATCTCGGCGAAGATCGTCCCATGGCGTCAGCTGGCGAAGCTGATCGGGTGCGCCACTACTGCCTGCCCTTGTGCTCCGCCCTGGCTTTGGAGCGGGCCAGGCGGTAGGACTCGATGCCGGTCTCGATGAGGGTGGCGTTGAAGGTGAGCCGGTCCACGATCGCCGCGCAGAGCCGTGGATCGGTGAAGGTCCGGCTCCAGCCGGTGAATGCCTCGGTGGAGGCGATCGCAATACTGCTCTTCTCCTCACGCTCCGTGAGAACCTGGAAGAGCATTTCTGCGCCGCGGCGGTCCAGTTCGCGATAGCCGAGCTCATCGATTTCGAGAAGGTCGACGCGCCCGTAGCGGGCGATGGTCTTGCCCAGCTGCTTGTCGTCTGCCGCTTCGACCAGCTCGTTCACCAAGGCTGTCCGCGAACTCGACCGCCTTCACTCGTTGCTTGCGCCCGCGTGGGCGCAAGGGACGCCGAACACTCTGGTTTCTCCGCCATCGGCAAGACCGCGCTGGCCGTGCACTGGGCGCACCAGGTCCGAGCCCCTTCCCGGACGGCCAGCTAGGCTGCTCTACCTCCGTCTGCGCCCCGAGCACGGCGAAGCCGGGATCGACGAAGAGATGTCCCACCCAGACCGCCTCATCGGATCCGGACCGCCCGCCCGGCTTCGGACTCGTTCAGGCACTCGCCGATCGACCGACGTCAGACGGGGGGGCCATGCAGCCTGTAACCGTCCGTGACTACCCGTGAGATCTGGGGCCAGTCAGCGTGCCCGGCATGACGTGATCGACTATGCGAACCAGCAGCGCGACCGTCCGTGTCGTCGTCAGGGGATGCCACCGGGTTGTACTACCTGCTCACCGTGGAGAGTTCGCATCGCACCGGCTTCGGCCTCCAGGTCGAGCCGGCCGTGCGGATCCATCCGGTCCGGTTACGCCTCGGTGCAGTTGTCCTCGGGCTCGCTGTCCGGTCCGCCGAAGGGAGGAGTCGTGGCCAGAGCAGGGGTCAGGCTGCCCGCGCGGCGCCGAACGTCCGAACCGCGCGCGTGTAATGCTCGGATGTGGACCAACGACAGCCGACCGGCTGCGTCGGCCGTCCGCCGCGGGTCGGCTGTCGTCGTGGGATCACGTCAAGGGCGGCAGGGGCTCCTCGTCCAGTGGCTGGCCGATGTCGGGCTGGGCGGGATTCCACCGGTACTGCAGGTCGTCGTTCTTCTCCAGGAACCCCGCCTTCACCATGCTCTCCAGCATTTCGTCCAGCATGATGCCGAGCGGGAATCCGTCGATCCAGAAGAAGCCCTTCACGGAGTCGAAACTTCGCTCCGGCGGGATCACCCCGAGGAATTCGCCGAGCCGGTACCCCGCGACATCGAAGTCGGTCCAGTCGCCAAGGCTGTCGCGCAGCAGCACGCTCGTCATCACCAGCCTTGCTGGGGTTTGCCCAGGGAGAGTCCGGACTCGTGGATCCAGTTCTGGCCCTCGGGCGTCCGGGCGACGCGGGGGCCGAGGGAGATCCAGACGCCGAACTCGTCGGGGGACGGCTCGGCGATCTGCTCCGTCCAGACGCCGTTCAGGCAGAGTTGCACGCCGCAGTCCTTGAACTCGGGCAGGCCGCGCCAGGCACAGTCCCATCTGACGTCCAAGGTCAGCGGCCCGAGCACCGAGACCATCTGGTCCAGTTCCTCCTCGGTGCAGTTCTCGCAAGCAACACCCGGACCGCGACGCCCAGTTCCGCTACATCAACGAGCAGGCCAAAGAACACATGGCCGACGGCCAGCCGGTGATCAGTGTGGACTCGGCCATCGGCTCCCCCTACCCTCTGGTGCTCACCGGCGGCTACGCCGTTCAGGCCCACGAACTGATCGCACGCTCAAGCCAGGATCTCGACGTTGCCACCGAGAACCCTGCCCCGATGGGCGAGATCGTCCGCAGCCTCACCGAAGGGCTCACCGAACGCGGCTGGCAGCCTCAGGTGATCGAAGTCGCCCCACTCTCCGCGCGCCTCAACGTCACCGACCCCCGCGCCGGAACCCAGGAGACGTGCGAGGTGAACGTCCTGAAGGAAGTATTCACCCGGCCGGCCGCCTCCTGCGCCTACGGGCCCGTGCTCGCGGAGGAAGACGTGATCGGCACCAAGGTCCGAGCGCTGGCCGAACGCGGCGTGGCCCGTGATGCTTTGGACGTTTTCGCCGCCTCGCGCCGAGGGCCTACGACCGACCTTGAGGAATTCGGCCGTCGCCATGCCCGCGAGCGATTCGACCTGGAATCTCTCCAGACCCGGCTGACCGCTGTCGCCTGGATCGATGACGCGGAACTCGAGGCATACGGCGCGACTCCCGAACTGATCGACGATCTGATGGCCTGGGCCCAGGAGTGGGCCGACGACCTCAGCCGCCGACTACTTCGCGACCAGGACCTGGATTAGATGCGGCAGTCGCGTGCCGTGCCACGCCAGGCGCGGAGCCAGCCACCGACACTCACCAGGGGCGCTCTCTCGACGGCCCTCAGTCGCCTGCCACCGTGGCCAACCCGTACACCCGGCCAATCCGTAGCGCGGCAGACCTCTCGGAGGGGCACACCTGTATTTCGGCGCGTCGGCCCAGGTCGCGTGAGTGCCCAGGTACAGCCGCCCGAACTGGCCGACCTTGTGTGCTCGTCCGACGGCATCATCCACGGGGACTTACCGGCGAAAGGGACCCCCGCGCCCCCTCCCCGTCCCCTCTGGTGCCCGCAGCCGGTTGGCTGCGGGCACCCACGCGTCGTCGCGCTACGCGCGCGTGAGTGAGCGGTCCCTGCCCGCCGATCACAGCGCGGGCGGCGCGGTGCGTCAGGCCGCGGTCTTCAGGAAGGCAGTCAAGCTGTCCAGGAGCATGGTGGTGCCCTGCTCGGCGAGGTCGCGTTCGTCGGGGGTGTCGCAGGTCTGGCTCACCACGACGCGTGTCTGGTGAGCACTCCGCTCGACGAGTTCGACGGTCATGACTGCCGGCTCGTTCTTCCCCGGTACGTCCATGCCGATCACCAGACGCTGATACTCATCGACCTCGGAGTAGGAGCCGGTCAGCGGGAACTGGCCGCCGTCCGGGGTGACAATCGTTGCCTTCCATGCCCCGCCCGGCCGTACGTCCATCTTGACGGACCCGGGAGCGGCATAGGACCACTGCGCGTAGGACTCCGCGGTCGTCCAGGCACTCCAGACTTTCGCCACCGGAGCTTCCAACGTCCGTTCCAAGGTGTAGGAGAAACGCTCGGCCGTCGTCTGTTCTGCGGTCACTTTGTGCTCCCTGGCTCGCTCGTGCGGGTCGTCGTACTGCAGACAGGGACCGATGCGAAAAGTCATCGGTCATCCGCGCCCCTTCTGAGCAGCCACCGTCCACCCCGGCCGCGGTTCGCCGGTAAGTGCGGCTCCAGCCGAGCCCACTCTTCATCCGAGAGATCCCCTCCGCCCCATGTCCCACAGAACGAGTCCCCAGCCGGAGCGTCACATGACCCATCGGACAGCCCCCAGTGCGGAGCATGCTCTGGAGCGAGCTGCCCTCACCGGCGGCAGTGGCCTCTTCGACCCAGGCGCTCACGATGCGGTCGGTCTGGTGCCAAAGGTCGGCCCACCCGCACGCTTCGTACGTCTGCGCCCGACCTGCAACAGCAGCGGCGATAGGCGACGTCGCCACAGGTGAAGGAAGCGGATATCGTCATAGCCGTCGAGGGCCCGACCGTTCACATCCGACGCGTCCGCCTTGGCCCGCGCCGCCAGCGACTCCGCCGGGCCACGAGCCGCATCGCTGAGATGCCCGAAGCGTCGAGCGGTATGGCCCAGGCACAGCCCAGCCGGCCCGAGCAGCGGACTCCCCGACACAGCCCGCGTGCCCACCTGCACGCACCAGTGCTCGACGAACCCTGCGTCGTCGTCGGGTGGCGGCGTCGTTGCCGGGCATCACGGCGTTGGCGGTGATTCCGTCATCAGCCCAGCGTTCAACAACGCCGACGGCGAACAGAGCAGCTTCGAGAACCCTCCCGCGCTGCCTCACGAAGTGGCGGTCGAGATTTTGGAGCTGGCTCGGCGTGACCGCGCTCAGCAGAGGGCGAGGCGGCGGGAGTCCTGGTCGGCTCGGCGTTGTCGGTATGCGCTTTAGCAGGGCACCGTGGCGGGTGAGCCGACCAGGTGCCGCTGGAGGAATTCCAGTTGGTGCCCCAGTAGCCGGGCGAACGTGTCGTTGGTCGGTGTGCCATGTGTCATCCCGCTCAGTGGCAGCACCTCGTGCGGCTTCCCAGCGGCCAGCAGAGCGCTGGAGAGCTGCAGCGTACTGGCCACGAAGACGTTGTCGTCCGCCAGCCCGTGCATCAGCAGCAGCGGACGGCTGAGCTTCGGAGCGTCGGCAAGCAGCGAAGACAGCTCATAATGCTCCGGGTATTGGTCGGGCAGACCGAGGAAGCGCTCTTTCCAGCAGGCGTCGTAGAGCCGCTGGTCGGTGAGCGGGGCGCCGGCCACCGCGGCGTGGAAGGCGTCGGGCCGGCGCAGCACCGCGGCGGCGGCCAGCATCCCGCCGAACGACCAGCCGCGGATGCCGACCCGGCCGAGGTCCAGCTCCGGGTGGCGCTCGGCCGTCGCGTGCAGCGCGGCAACCTGGTCGTCCAGGGTCGGGCCGATCAGGTCACCGAAGATCTCCTTCTCCCAGCGTGGCCCGCGTCCGGGCGTGCCGGCGCCGTCCGTCACCAGCACCGCGAAGCCCTGTTCGGCAAACCACTGAGAGACAAGGGTGTGAGCGGTCTGTTCGGCCATCACCTTCTGCATCGCGGGGCCACCGTAGGGGTCGACCAGCACCGGCAGCGGGGCATCACCGGCCCGATGCCAGGACGGCAGGAAGAGGTGTGTGCGCAGTTCACGTGGCCCGACCGCGGCGGATTCGACACGCAGTTGCAGCAGCGGTCGTTGGGCCAGCGAACTGATCTCGACGGGCGCGACGCCATCCGGTTCCGGTCGGTCGTCCCCGGTCAGGTGGTGCACGGTGGTGTACGAGCCCGGCAGATCCAGCGTGCGCGTGGTGTGCACAAACGTGTCGCCGCGAAATGCGCCGGAGTGTACGCCCGGCTGCTCGGTCAACCGGCTTATTCCCTGGCCCGGACGGTACCTCCACACATGGCGCTCGGTGGGTTCTGCGGCCGCCGTGAAAAGCACCGTCTCGCCGTCCACCGCGAGTACCTCGTGCAGCTGCAGGCCGTCCGGCGTGACCGGAGTGCCGTCAATGCTCAGGTGCCGGGTCTCGTCCCGGTCGAGGTAGTCGACGAGCAGGCCCGTACCTGTCCGCGCGGGCACTCCGGGCACCAACAGCTCCACCCAGCTCTCATCGTGCCGCTCGGCCAGGAGGCTGGTCCTCCCGTCTGCCGGGTCGACGGCCAGTACCTGGAGCGTGCGCTGGTCGCGGCTGAGCACGGCGGCGAACGGACCGTGCCCGTCCCAGCCGGCCGCGGGGAGGTACTCGAAGCCGGCCCGGTCCCAGTGGACCTCGGTGCGGTTGCCCGCCAGGTCGGAGATCCAGAGCGTGACCTCGGCGTTGGCGGTACCGACCTGCGGGTAGCGCATCGTGCGCGGCGGCTTGGCGGGATCGGCCGGATCGGCGATGTACCACAGCCTGACATCCCGGTTGTCCACCCGGGTGGTCAGCAGCTGCTCCCCGTCCGGTGCCCACCAGTACGCCCGGTAACGGCCCATCGACTCGCTCGCCACATGCTCCGGCAGGCCGAAGAAGACGTCCGGACCTTCCGCCGGCTCGGGCGCGGCCACCACTCGGTCGCCACTGCCGTCGGCGCCGATCACCCGGAGCGCGCCGCCGGAGACGTAGGCGATGTACCGGCCGTCCGGGGACGGGCGCGGGTCCACCACCGGCTGCCGGGCAGGCAGATGCCGGACGGCGTCGGAGCCTGTATCCGCCACCCACAGCTGCCCAGAGAGGGCGAACGTGGCCACCTGAGCGGCCGTGTCGGTAGCGTAGTCGGTGATCCCGGCGGCCTGCTGGCGGGCGCGCTCGCGCCGGATGCGCTCCTCCTCCGGCACCTCATCGGCCGCGTCGCCGAGCAGCACGGCGGGGTCAGCCAGCAGCCGCTCCGCGCCGGTTGCCAGGTCCAGCCTCCACAGGCACCCGACCGGATCGTCCCCGGCCCGGCTCCGCAGGAACAGGACACAGGAACCGTCCGGTGCCACGGTGAAACGGCCGGGTGCGCCGAGGGTGAAGCGGCGAGTGCGGGCGAGCTGTCGCAGAAGTGGGGAAGTCACCATGCCTGGCACTGTGCCATTCGTTCTGTATAGCAGCATTGGAATATCGAGATCAGGTGGGCAC
The DNA here is from genome assembly GCF_026339875.1 of Streptomyces sp. NBC_01571. Lineage (NCBI taxonomy): Bacteria > Bacillati > Actinomycetota > Actinomycetes > Kitasatosporales > Streptomycetaceae > Streptomyces > Streptomyces sp. NBC_01571. The sequence goes on along the minus strand of NZ_JAPEPZ010000002.1, from coordinate 922,644 downwards.
CAACCGCACTGGGCGTCCTTCACCGACACCCGACGCACGGGTCATCGTCTTCCCCTCCGGCGTCGGAGGCGTCATCACTGAAGAGGGCGTTCACCTCGTTGGTGAACTCGTGCGCGCACGCTGGTCGTGCGGGCCTTCATAATGCCGGCTTGCTCGCGGCCGGCTCAGGCGGCCGCGCCGAACCGGCGTCAGCGCCGCACCAGGAGTGTTCAATCAACTCCTTCCTCCGTGAGACGCTCGAGCCCGCTCTGGACGGAGGGGTGTGGGACGCGGCCGCGGCGTCCACCCGCCTCCCCACGGCGGTCGGGGCACGGACGGCGGACGACCTGATAAGCCATCTGCTGATGTTCACCGTGGACGGCCGGCCGCTGACGGACGACGAACTCCTCGTCGACTGCCTGGGCTAGCTGCTCGGTTCTGTGGTGACCACGGCCCAGTCGATCAGTGTCTGTCGACGGATTGGTTCAGCACGACCGGTCGGTACTCGCTCTCGCTGCTCCAGGCGATGTGCTTGCGGAAGAACAGGTGGCCTTTGTTGGCCTCGGCGTAGGCCAGTGACACCGCGTCGATCCCATGGTGTGCTGCGTTCGTTTGTCGGTGACGGGAGCACATTCCGCTGCCCGGGCGGCCGGTGGCGGAAGCCGGGCTGAATCGGGATACCGGCCTTGTTGCCGCAGGCCGCGGCCTAGGCTTGGTGTCGGAACGCGGGGCGTCCCGGGAGGTTTTGGGACACTGGGGGATGGGGCGGCGTTGCAGCGGGGAGACGAGGCACGCAAGCGGTTCGCCGTCTGGCTCCGGGAGGTGCACCGGGCAGCGGGTACACCCAGCGTCGCGGAGCTGGAGCGGACGATCGCTCGCAACCCGGCGGTCGGCGCCGGGGCCTCAGCAGGTCGAGCGTCCACCGGCTCCTGCAGGGCGATTTCGTCAGGCCCCCGGACTGGGAAGCCGTGACGGCGGTCCTCGACGCGTGTGTCCGCTGCGCGCCGCCCTCCGATCCGGTCAGTACTTCCCTGGTGGACCGGGAGTTGTGGCGGAATCGGCACCGGCAGCTCGTCACGCTCCTCGAAGCGGCCAAGGGCGACGGCCAGGACGACGTCACCGAGGACGAGCAGGACGCCCCCGAGCGGGCGTTTGTAACCTATGCACGCCGCGTCAGGGATCAGGGATACGTATGGACGTCTCGACCTGGAGGTCCTCACCCCCGACGACGACCAGCCGCGTGGTGAAAGCGGCGCCACCCACGCAGTCGCAGGCCGGCCTGAACCGGGAGCCGACTCTACGGAGCAGCCCGGTTGCAGTGACCGGGACGCGGCGGGCGTTCCGTGTGAAGGCCCCCGGGCCGCGTCAGCTGGGTCAGCAAGTGTCTGTACGCGGCAGGGTCTCCTGCGAAGTCCGTCGCGGCCGCGAGGGCGGCCAGGTCGGCGTCCTGTCCCCGAAGCAGGTCGACGGAGGTCTGTGTGAAACGCTCGGGCAGGCCGTTGCGCTCTGCGACGGACAAGTGCAGGCGCAATTCGGCAACTGCCTGGGCTGCTTTGCGGCGGGCTGCCGGGCCGGCCTGCAGCATGCTCCGCAATCCGGTGGCGGGGGCCGCGTCGTTCAGCAGTTGGTGAAGCTGGTCCGTGAGATTCCGGCCGAAAGCCGCCGTCTTCCGTGCTTGCGGTCCAGCCTCCCGTAGTACCCAGAGTGCCGTGATCAGCTGGGAGTTGGAGCCGCTGTCGGCCCCGTCGGGAAGGACGTCGTGGCGTCCCGCTTCCTCTACGGCCGCGACAGCCCGTTCGTAGTCCTCGACGGCCGACGTCGCGGTTGCCACGAGCTTGTTCGCACGGTGGATGAGCCCTTTCTGCACCCCGAGGATCCGGGGCAGGGCTCGGAGGTTCCCACCGAGCAGCCCGAGGGCGATGAGCGGTGTCCCGAGCAGCAGGAGGATGTCCGCAGAGACGGGGTCGTGTTCGGTGGCGAGGTCCTCAAGATTCCCTCGCTGCGGCCCCTCGGTGAGCATGAACCCAGTCTCCCAGCCGTGGCCGCGGCTGTCGTACTGCGGCGCCTTGAGGAGGTCGGACCGGCCGGGATCGCAGTGGTAGGACGCTTCCCTCGTCCGCTTCTCATAGGGGTCGATCCAACGAACCCTGCAGGACCCGTCGGACTTCTCGTCGAGCACAGTCAAGTCGATCTGCCGCGCTTCAGGCAGGGCCGAACCGGCGGCATACAGCCCCACCGCACATGCGCAGAGGACGAACCCCAGTGTCAACACCCAACGGAAGAAAGGCACATGTCTCATCCCGCTACCCCCCAGTAAAGGCTTGCCAGTATCCCGTGGAATCGGCGGGGGCGCGAGAGGCTGCCCCGGCAGCCCTCGGGCGTGGGGCGCTCCCGAATCCGGCAGGTGGCGCACTTCGGACCATCCTGCCGCCTCGATCGGGACGTTGAAGTCGATGGTGCGGTGACCTCAGGGACCGCTGGCGCTGACTTACCGCGGCCACGGCTACGGACAAGCCCTGTGGAGCGTGGTGATGCAGTGGGGCTACGAACCCTGCGCGACCCACCGGGTCCTGGACTCAGGTAGGCCGCGCAGCTGGACGAGTTCACGTGGACGAACCGCTCCACCCCGAAGCGACGTGCCGTGTCCAGGAGCCGTTGCGCCTCGACAAGGCCGACCAGGTCCGGGTCGAGGATGTCTCGGCGTAAGCCTGTTCTGCCCAGTTGTCCGGTAGCTGGTCGCGGTGACCGGCCTCCGAAGAGCCGGTCACCGCCTGTCCACCGTCCGCGAGTCCGCTTGCAGCCCCCTGTACCGGCCCCTTGGCGCCTGGACCGGCCGCGCGATGTGGTCAGTAACGGTCCAGGATCACCTGGGTCTTGAGGATGTCGCCGTGGTACAGCCAGCCGTGGCTTTCCGCGACGTCCACGGCGTCGGTGTGAAGCTTTGTGGCGTCGCTGTAGCTGTCTGTCTTGAAAGACACCTCGACGATGTACTCGGTGCCCGAACCGCTCGCGCCGACGACCGGCAGCACCTCGATGCTCGCATCATCCGAGACCTCCCACGCACCGCCCCACGCCTGCGAGGTGACCGGGCCGTGCACCCGGGACGCCTGCAGCGTGGTCTTGCCCCAGTTCGAGGAGCTCCAGTCCTCCAGCTTGCCGGGGATGTCGCCGACGACCCAGCCCAGGCCGGTACTCACGCTCGGCAGGGCTGTGCCGGAGTAGCCCGAGGCACTGTGCGACTTCTCGTTGCTGAAGCTCAAGGTCTGCTTGGAGTAGCCCCAGTCGACCTCTGCATCGTAGTTGGTGTCGTTGCTGCTGAAGCCGGCGGTGTTGGCGGTGCTCAGCGCTGCGTTGATGTCGCCGCCGGTGACCGGGAAGCGTTTCTTGTAGCTCTCCTCGAACGACGAGCCGCTCTTGTGACGGAGCCGGACGTCCCAGCCCTGGCCGTTCAGTCCCAGCGCGCTGGTGTCGAAGTATTCGTAGGAACGGGCCTTGGCGGAACCACTGATTCCGAAGGCGGACTTCACGGCGGCGAGCGGGTTGTGCGAGGAGTCCAGCGCCGCAGTCGTGAGGTTGATCTTCACTTCGTACGTGGGAACCGCATTGGAGGCGGCCTGCGCGGGGGTCGTAGTGGCGAACAGCGACGCAGAGGCGGCCAGGGCGATCGCGGCGGCGGTGGGGTGGAGCCGGGCGATGCGGGAAGTGATCGTCATAAGGAGGAGGATCGCCAGCGAGAGTGATCTCCGCCCGACCGGCGGAGGCGTTCCGGGTGAACGGCTAGGTGCGCGCCGGCCGTTTCGTGGACCACCTGTGAAATATCCCAGTTGCGGGTTTGGAACGGCCAAGTTCTCTATTGGCGCGTCGACTTGGAGCGGGCGGTCGCAGGCCGAGCGTTGGTCACGTACTGCCGCTGTTGTCACGAACGAAATCCTCCTGGACTGCAGCGGCCCCCCCAGCGTCAAGGTCTCGATGCCATGTGGAGGCCGTGACTGCACGGAGGCAGTGACTGCGCTGGGCGTTACACCGGGGCGCCGCGGCGGCCGGAGGAGGTACGCAGGAACCCCCGCTGTAGGCGGGGGTTCCTGAACGGTGGGTGGGCGGATTCGCTGCCTACGGTGCTTGTCCCAGGCGCGGGCCGGTTCCTGTATCGGTGTTGCCCAGTCGCCCGCGCTTTCGTCGGCGGTGGAGTCCCACAGGCGACGGTGAACGTGGGCGAGGACCCGAAGGCCTTCGCTGGCGCGCGGCGCCATGCCGGGTGCGTGGCGGCCGCCCGCTCGGCCTGGTCGGTGTGGCCGTGCGCAAGCAGCCACAGCAGCCACAGCGCCGGGTCGATCCACGCGGCCCCGGTGGAGGCCCACCCCCAGTCCACGATCAGCGCCTGGTCCCCTGGCGATGAGGACGATGTGCGCGTTCCATTCCGTGTGGAGGAGACTGTCGTCTGCGAACCAGGACAGGTCCGCAGGCTCGTCCACGTACGAGCGGAACCGACGGGTCATCGATTTCGGTTCGAGGGTCGGCGTACGCCACGACGGCGCCCTGTTCTGCGAGACCGGGGTCGGCGGAACGGTCGACCTCGCTGTCTGATCTCTGGCAAGGAAGACCATCCGCCAGCAGGTCAGATCCCGCGGGCATGGCATCTGCAAGGCCCCGGAGGGCCGCCACCAATGGTGGCGACCCTCCGGGCGTTTGGGTCAGAAACGGCTCACCCACACGATGATCAAGCTCACCGCGCCGCTGCCGAGGCTGTAGGAGGGACCGCGTCTTCGAGGTTCTCTACTTCGACGTTTGCGATCATCCCTCGGATGTTGCTGCTCGCGGAGATGTTCTTTGCTCAGTTGGCGGTGAAGGTGGGGTAGTCGGTGTAGCCCTCGCTGTGACCGGCGTAGTAGGTGTCCCTGTTGCCGTCGGCCAGCGGGTGGCCCTGCGTGAAGCGCTCGACCAGGTCGGGGTTGGCGATGAAGGGTTCGGCGAAGGAGACCGCGTTGACGATTCCGTGGTCGAGGATCTCGTTGCCGAGGGCCTGGGTGAAGCCGAGGTTGGCGACGATGTTGCCCTGGTAGTGGGCGCGGTAGCGGGAGAAGAGGGCGACGCGCTCCTCGATGGTGCCGGGTGTGCCCAGGAGGTGCAGGTAGGCCAGGTTGCTGTCGTTGAGCTTCTTGAACAGCTGGTCGTAGTCGGCGAGTGTCTCCTCGTCCGCGGTGAACGTGCCTCCGTTGTCCCAGGTCGGGGACATCTTCACGCTGACGCGGTCGCTGCCCCACACGTCGCTGACGGCGTCGAGGATGTCGAGGAGGAACTGGGCCCGCTTCTCGCTGCTGCCTCCGTAGGCGTCGGTGCGCTGGTTGAGACGGGGGTTGAGGAACTGCGGGATCAGGTGGGACTGCTGGGCGTGGATTTCCACGCCGTCGAAGCCGGCGCGGCGGGCGTTCTCGGCGGCTTGGCGGTAGTCGGCGATGGTGGCGGCGATCTCGGCGGTGGTGTAGGCGCGCGGGGTGACGGTGTCCTTGGGGCCGGAGGGGGTGAAGGACTTCTCGTCGGGGTTGATGGCCGAGGGTCCGGCGGGCAGGCGGCCGCCGAGGTGGTCGGGGTGGGAGGCCGCGCCGAGGTGGCCGAGCTGGGAGACGATCCGTCCGCCGGCCTCGTGGACGGCTTCGGTGACCTTCGCCCAGCCGGCGGTCTGGGTGTCGGTGTAGATGCCGGGCGCGTGGATGAAACCGATCGCGTCGCGGTTGACCCAGGTTCCCTCGGTGACGATCAGGCCGGCGCCGGCGCGCTGCGCGTAGTAGGTCGCGTGCAGGTCGGTGGGGGCCAGCTCGGCGTTCTGGGCGCGGGCGCGGGTCATGGGGGCCATGACGACGCTGTTGGCGAGCTCCAGGGCGCCGAGGCGGACGGGCTGCAGCAGGGGCTGGGTGGTGGTCATGAGCGACTTCCTTGTGCTGAGGGGTGATGAGGAGGAGAGCGAAGAAATGGGCGAGGGCCCGGCTCAGTCCTGTTTGAGGGCGTGGAGGCCGGAGAGCGGGCCACCGAGCTGCATGAGGCGTCCGCCCTCGCGCAAGGAGCCGAGGTCGACGGGGGCGAAGCCGAAGGCGGCGGTGAGGTCCTTGACGGTGGTCTTGGCGTCGGCGTCGTCACCGGCGAGGAACAGCACCTGGCGTCCGGCCTGGTGGTGCGGGTCGGCGGCGATGTACTGGCCGTAGAGGGTGTTGAACGCCTTGACGACGCGGGCTCCGGGCAGCAGTGAGGCGACATGTTCGCTGCCGGTCAGCTCGCCCAGGTCGACGATCTTCATGGGCGGCGGCGGTGAGGCGAACTGGTTGGTGGCGTCGATGACGATGCGCCCGTCGAAGGGTGGCAGGCCGGCCACCGCGTCCGTGATCTGGGGCCAGCCGACTGCGAGCACGACGAGTTCCGCCGCGGCGGCTTCCTCCGGGGTGCCGGCGTGGGCGAGCGGTCCGAGTTCGTCTGTGAGGCCGGCCAGGGAGGCGGGGCCGCGGCTGTTGCTCAGTACGACCTGGTGGCCGTGGGCCACGGCGTGGCGGGCGATGGCCTGGGCGACGGTTCCGGCGCCGAGGGTTCCGATCTTCATGGCGGTGCCCTTCGTGGGGTTCAGGGTGTGGGGCTGGTGAGCAGGACGGTTCCGCTCTTGCCGGGGCGGCGGACATGGTCGATGGCCTTCGCGAAGTCGGCGAGGTCGTAGCCGGCGGCGACCTCGAAGAGTTCCGGGGCGGTCGTGGCCAGACGGGCGGCGAAGGCGACGTCCTCGGCCCGTTCCTCAGGCGTGCGGGCGGCCATCCAGTGGAAGACGGACGTGCCCCGCACGGTCAGGGCCCGCGGGGTCAGCGCGAGCGACTCCAGCGGCGTGCTGCCGGAACCGAGCCCTCCGTAGGTGATCAGCGTGCCGCCGTCGGCGAGCAGTCCGGCCAGGTCACCGGTCAGGGATCCGCCCACCGCGTCCAGTACGACCTGGACGCCCCGGCCGCCGGTCGCGTCCTGGACCTGAGTGCGCCAGTCCGCGTCGGCCGTCGAGATGGTCGGCAGGCCGGGGAAGCGCTGCCGCAGGGTCTGCGCCCCGGTGGCGCTGCGTACCAGGTTGACCAGCGGGATGCCGTGCTTGAGTGCGGCGGCGCTGACCAGCTTTCCCACCGACGAACCGGCGGCCGTCTGCACCACCGGACCGGGCTGGCCGTGCTGGGCGTCCTCGACCGCCCGCAGCAAGGAGAGCAGGGTCAGCGGGTTGACCAGCATCAAAGCCGCCCTCTCGTCGCTGAGGTCGTCGGGCACCGGCACCACAAGATCGGCCGGCGCCGTGACGAGTTCGCTCCACGCGCCCGGCACCGGGAAGAACGCCACCCGCCGACCGGGCCGCAGGTCCTGCACGCCCTCGCCGACGGTCTCGATGACGCCCATTCCCTCCACGCCGGGAATCCGTGGCGTGGCGAACCGCTGCCGCGGCCCACCCGCAGGGCCCTCCACTCCCGCCAGGTCGCCGGGGTGGATCGGCCGGGACAGCACCCGCACCCGCACCTGCCCGGCCGCGGGCGCAGCAGGGGCCGGCTGCTCGCTCAGGCGCAGTACCTGCCCGGCTTCTCCGTGCCGGCCGTAGGTGATGGCGCGCATGACGCTCCCTTTCCACGAACTATTAATGATGGGCATCATTGCAATTTCTGCTATGATGAGAGGCATCATTAAAAATGTCAAGTCGAGAGCGATATGAGAGGACGGCCCTGCCGCCGCCTACGCCGCCTCGCTCGAGGCCCTGGCCCGGACGATCGAGGACGGTCCGGACCAGGCCGGCTCTCCGCTGGAACGGGTCGTGGCCGGGTACCTGTCCACCGCGCACCGTGACGCCCCGGACGGCGGCTGTCCCTCCGCCTCCCTGGTCACCGACGCCGGACGGCACGGCGAAGCCGTGCAGAGCGCGTACGCCCGAAGGCGTCGAGGGCTACCTCACCGGCTTCGCCGCCGAGTTCCTGCGCGAAGCCGACGAGAAGGGCCACGAACGAGCTCGACCCGGCCGACGCCCGCCACAAGGCCATCCGCCTGCTCAGCGAAAGGGTCGGCGCGCTGATGCCCGCCCGCGCCGTACACCACGTCGAACCCGAGCTCTCCGACGAGATCCTGCAGACCGGCCGCAGCCACACCCTCGACTGACACGACTCAAGGCCGCTGCGGGACGTGGAGCTGAGGCGTTCGCGACGGACGGCCGGCCCCCGACAGGCGCAGGAATGGACACGCTCTCTACAAGGCTGATCGGCCTGACCTGGTTGAGGGCTCTACTCCTCCGCGCCGTCTTCGTCGAGCTGGCGTAGGTGGCGGATGATCGGCGCCCTGTGCGCTCTGGCAGTCGTCGTGAGTGCCGTGTACGCGGTGCGTGCGATTATCCGCGGGGGCCTGGAGCCGGCCGACACCGTGACCATCCTGGGATTCCTCTAGTTGTGGTGGGGATCGTGCTCGCGGTCGCGGCGTTGGGTAAGCCGGTCGAGGGCAACGACGCAGAGCTCGCCCGAGGTTGGGCCGCGACACTGGCCAAGCAGGTCGAGACCGGCGAGAGCGCGGTGTGGCGGCAACTGCTCGGCGACGACAACCGGCGCATCAACCTCGCCTACGTCCTGCACCCGGCCGCGGCCCGCCCGGCCTCAGCCCCGGCCGCCTGAGATGGCGTCCCGCCGAGTGGTGTAGCCGATCAAGCTGACGGAATCCCCAGGTCGCGGCCCGAATCACCCCCGCCGGAGGCCCTGTTGAGGCTCGCCGGGCCGGGACCAGCGATGATCGCACGACGGCTGGCAGCGGCACGTACCGGACGGCTCCAAAGCGGAAGCGACGGACTGTGATCGGCTACACCACGACCGGGAACACGACCCCGCCTGACCACCGACGGCCCCAACCCGGCGACACTGCCAGACATCGTCGCCTACTACCGCATCGCCTACTACCGCAGCACCCATCCGCTGCGCCTGATCGTCACCGGCGCCGCTGGGGCCGGCGAGACAGTCCTGGCCCTGGAACTGCCGCTGGCCTTGAGCACAGGAACGAGCTCTTCGGCGCAGCGGTCGCGGTCGGCTACCTGCATGCCAGCGGTCTGCTTGCACGGATCCTCGCCAAGGGAGCCGCCGACGTTGCCGAACAGGTGTCGTCCGGGCACACGAACGTGCAGGCTCTGGTGGCTGTCCTCAAAGAATGGACCGAGCGCAGCTGACCACCGGTTCCCTCGCAATGCTCAGCGGTTCCGTCGTGTACCGGCCGGCTGACCCTGGCCGGTGAGGCCTCCGCTTGAAGCGGCCGGGAGCGGCCCGCCGATGAGCAGCGCTGGTGACCCGGTGCGGATCCTGCCTGTCGAGGGCGTGCCCGGCCCGCTGTCGAGGGCTCACTCAGGGCGATCCAGCGTTCCGGCCGGTTCCCGCACTGCGCGAGCAGGTGCTGCAGAGCATCGCTGGGGTTTGTGCGTGAGGACGTCGTCCGCGGGGAGCTGGCGCAGGTGATGCAGCGTGCGGTGGCGGGAGTTGAGTACGGCGCGGTAGACGTTCCCCGACTACCACAAGCCGTCGTTTTCGTGTGCGTCGCGCCAGGACTGCAGAATGCTGCCTGGGTCGGGGTGGCGGTCGAGTTCGTCGTCGGTGAGCACCTGCAGCACAGCGGCTGGTCGTCCTCCGGCGCGATGGCGGCCGCGGCAGTCTGCAGACAGTCTGGGATGTCGCTCTGGTGGCAGGTCCAGGCGAGTTCAAGCGGATGCAGTGCGGGGAGGGCCTCCGTGACCGCGGTGCGCGGGGTGTGCAAGCCGCCGGTGCTGGCGCCGCCCGTCCACGAGGCGCGGGCCGGCGGCACGCAAGGCCGGACGGAACGCGGTGTCCGTAGCCTGCCGGCAGCCCTTCTTTGTGCTGCCGCCTTTGGGACCCGTAGCACAGCTACTAGCGTTCAGCAGATGATCTTGGCGGCGCTCCAGAAAGAGATCGGGGTACTCGGAACGCTGGAGTTGCTGGGTCGTTGGGTATGTGAGGCCCTGATCGCCCGGGAGCATCATCCCGGCGATGCTGGCGGTGACCGACCAGCCGGGGTAGGGCCCCGGGTTCCACGCTGAACCGGGCCGACCTGGCAGTGCTCACCGGCGCTGCCGTGACGGCTTTCGTGCGTCCGGGCTCGCGGTGCCGACCCACGGCGCGGCGCCGGGACCCGGCATCGGCAAGGCTCCCTCGGTGGAGCCGGACGGGCGGGACGACGCTGCTCGTCGGCCGTGGGAGAGCGGAGCAGTGAGAGGAAGACCAGTGAGAGGACTCGAGGGTGACAGCAGGAAGCAATGACATCGAGAAGGCGGCTGGTGTGCTGCGCACCGGAGGGCTGGTGGCCTTCCCGACCGAGACCGTCTACGGTCTCGGAGCGAACGCCGAGGATCCCGCCGCGGTTGCGCGTATCTTCCAGGTCAAGGGGCGTCCGACCTCCCACCCGCTGATCGTCCACCTTGGCGGCGCGGAGCTCCTGGACGACTGGGTCGAGGATGTGTCGGCGACCGCGCGCCTGTTGGCCGAACGCTTCTGGCCGGGGCCTCTCACGCTGGTCCTGCGGCGCGGTCGCCGGGTACCCCTCAAAGCGACGGGTGGCCTTGAGACAGTGGCTGTGCGCGTGCCCGACCACCCCGTCGCGCTCGCGCTGCTGGCGGCCTTCGGCGGTGGTGTCACGGCCCCGTCCGCCAACCGCTTCGGCCAGGTCAGCCCCACGACAGCGCACCACGTCGGTGCCGAGCTCGGTGATGCCGTCGACTTCGTGCTGGACGGCGGACCTTGCGAGGTCGGCGTCGAGTCCACGATCGTCGACGCCACGGACGAGATCCCGAGCATCCTGCGGCCCGGCGGAGTGACGCGCGAGGATCTCGAAGCGGTGCTGGGGTGCCCGCTCGCGGTCCACTCGACGAGCGGCGTTCGAGTGCCGGGGCAGCATCCGTCCCACTATGCGCCGCGTGCGCGCGTCGTCCTCGTCGAGCCGGACAAGGTCGTGGCCGAAGCGGAGCTTGCGCAAGAGCTGGGACACCAGGTGGGCGTCTTGCTCCCTCCTGCCTTCGCCGACGCTCCGGTGAAGGCGCACGCCGTGGTGACGTTGCCCGGGTCGCCGGCCGCCTACGCGCGCGGCCTGTACGGGTTTCTGCGCGAACTCGACCAGCAAGGGTGCGAGCTCATCCTCGCGTCCTTGCCAGCGGAGGAGGGGCTGGGATTGGCGGTCGCCAACCGGCTCCGCCGCGCCGCAGGGCCCCGTCTCACGGCGTGACCAGCACCGGCCCTGTCCCCTCCCTGCTCCCAGACACGGGTGCCAGGTGGATTCGTGACGGAGTCGACTGAGCGCCCACCAGACCGGCAGGCCGGGCACAGCTTCGTGCCACCACCAGTCATGGGTGACGACCGTCCCCCATCCCCGCCACACCTCGCAGCCCGCGGCCAGAGCCAGTCGGCCGCGGGGGGCGATGCTGCACGCCCGGTCGGCGCGGTGGTAAGCGGTGTCCGCGTATACGGGTGTCCTCCGACGGCCGCCAACTCACGCTGAGCAGCCACGCCGGGGCGGTCAGGACGCGGTGGGCACCGCCGCATCGAGGCCGCGGGACGCGACGAGCTGCGCACTGCCGTCAGCCAGGCGGTAGCACAGCCCCGCCACGGCGGCCTGCCCGGCAGCGACCTTGTCGGCAAGCACCCGGGAACGGTCCAGCATCAGGTCGACGGTGTGCCTTATGTGCTCGGCGAGGATCTCCTCCGGTTCAACCCGTCCGGCGGCCCGCGCCGCCAGCACGCTGGGAGTCACCCGCTCCACAACGTCCCGGATGTACCCCGCCGGCGCCATGCCATCCTCCAGCGCGGCGCACGCCGCACCGACCGCACCGCACGAATCGTGCCCGAGCACCACGACCAGCGGGCAGCCCAGCACGTCCACGCCGTACTCGATGCTGCCCAGCACTTCCGCACCCATGACGTGGCCTGCGGTGCGCACCACGAACAGGTCGCCCAGGCCGCGGTCGAAGATGATCTCGGCGGCCAGCCGGGAGTCGGAGCACCCGAACAGCACGGCGAAGGGCTGCTGGGCCGGTGCGATCTCGGCGCGGCGGGTGGCGTCCTGGTTCGGGTGCTCAGGAGCACCCGCGACGAAGCGCTGGTTACCTGCCAGCAGTAGCCGGAAGGCGTCCTGGGGGGTCGAATCGTTGATCTCGGTCATGACCGCAGCCTACGACCAGCACCAGCCGTCATACCGTCTGGCTCTCGCACCGGGCGCAGCTCGCTCACGCCGAGGCCGAACTTGTCGTTCGACCTCGCATGCGCGGGAACTGCAAAATGACCGCTCCCGCCTGGTATGGCTACCCGCCGTTCGCCCTCGCGCTGTTCAGGGACCCCAGTCGGCGTGTAACAAACCAATCGCCTGCACGCCTGGACCTCGATGCTTCCGTAAAGTCCCCGGGTTGTCGTGGCGGAGAGGCGGTTCGGAACGTGGCACCCAGGTCTGTGACGCGGGAGCAGTTTGCAGGTGCGGCGCGGGCCGCGCTGGGCGGCGGGCAGCGGCTGGCGGCGGTCGAGCCGCTTGCGGGCGGCAGTAATAGACCGTGTCCTATGTGGAGCTAAGGGCTGTCCCGCAAAGGCTGGCCGGATGTAACCATGTGAGAGCCGGGGGATACCCGCGACCCTGCGGCACGACAGTTGTGGCAGCCTGCCGACATGTCATGGGAACTGCGAGAACATGCAGGACGTCACTACGCCGTCCTGTTCCACTACGCCTTGCCCGATGATGCGTGGGCTGTGGAGTTGAGTGAGGCTGTGCCCGCGTCGGCCATGGGGGCCGAGAACCCCGACGCCGCGGTGACCCACTTGCCCGGCGCCGCCTTCTTGGTAGCGCTCGTCCCAGACGAGGACCCCACTCTGCAGCCGACGGTCCGCGTCTACAGTCCTGACGAGCACGTTGTCCCCTACGAGGTCATGCGCTGGTTCATGGACCAGGTGGCCGACCAGGTGGAACGCTGCCGTATCGCGTTCGAGCAGGGGGAACCTGAAGCAGTGGAATGATCACGCAGTGACTGGTGTGATCACTGCGTCGATGCCTTCTTGGATAGGCCCGTTCTCTGGGCTGAGCCGTTCGGGGTGCCCAAGTCGGCGGCGGACCGGATCATCGATCATCTCGGGCCGATGCTCGCGCTCCAGCCGCGGAAGCGGTTCGCCAATCGCGCCTTCGGGAAGCTGGTGACAGTTCTGCGGCGCCAGGGTGCGGACGCGGTCCGCAAGGGCCGGGCGTGGAGTCTTCCGACCGGGCTCTGCTGGTCGCGGCGTACTGGCGAACGAACCTCACGACGCGCCAGCTCACCCCGATGTTCGAGCCCGTGTCACGATGCCGTGCTGCCCCGCTACGCACTGCACCGAGCGGGGCGCTCCTGATCGTGGCCAGCCGTCCAGAGCGGGTCGCCGGCCCGCGTCGCGCATTGACGCCCCCTCCGGCGTGCCACCATCCGGAGAGGTGTCCTGTCCATCCCGGGGCTCTTCCAGCCGCGCGCAGCCGTCGACCCACTCCGCTCTGGACGGCTGCGCAGGGCACTCGGATCACACCGAACACCACACTGACGACGGCCATCGGGACCGCCAGAGTGGAGGCATTGGCGGCCGTGCAGGGCATGAGGGGTGAAGTTCACCGGCGTCGAGCCCGTCGAGTTCGACCTGTGATGAGCCGGGCCCCGGGGTCGGCCCGGTTCGGGGCCCGGCTTGCGCGCCGCTCGCCAGTGCTCTGACCGGGAAGGTTCACCGGGGTCGGTGCGCTGAGCCCGGCTGCGGTGGACGAGGAGGTCGGGCATGACGCGGAAAACGTCGATGGACAAAGCCGTGGGACTGCTTGAGGGTGGACTGGGGTCAGCGCAGCGAGCGCTTGACGATCTGGTCACGGAAGACCTCTGGCCAGGCTTCCTTCGATTCTGCCGACGGCTGTTCGACGTCCCGAACACACCCGACGTTGACGGTCTTCTGTTCCAGTACGGGACGCACCCCGGGCAGCGCGCGGCCTGACCCGCAGCCTCCCATAGCGCTGGCCGACTGCCGTGCACTCACGGCTCCTGATGCCGGCGAGTCAGCCGCGCGCGAACGGGGCGGGGAAGTTGTGCTGGCCGAGTCGGTCCTGTGTCTGGTCTCGCGCTGCTGTGCGAGGCGCCGGTCACGGCCGTCCGCCGGGTCGATTGTCTGGACCCGGCCTCGGCCCCGGTCCATCCGCAACCCGCTCACCGGACACGCCGGCTCGGCTCACGCGAGCGTGCGCAGGTGATCGTCCCGCACAGGCGTGTCGTGAACCGGCCTGCGGTTGGGTGCGGAACAGTTCTGACGGAACGATGCTGACTGCTGCGCATGCCACCTCCACCACTCGACGTGCGCCACGTAGGCATGCGCGTCAGGCTGGGAAGCGGGAGGGCAACGGCTCCCCCGAGCACCCTGGCCCGACGGGACAAGGTGGAGAAGTCATCCATGGGCACAACCGTTCTTGAACCTGACACGCAGGGCGTCGCGGACGCCACGTCGAGCCCGCCTTTCCTCCATGAGCCAGGCCCAGAGGGTGCCCGCAGGGTGCTGGACGATGTTCAGGTGACGCCCATGGACGAGACCGAGGCCGGGGGAGAGTGGGCGGCAGTGCCGGCCGAGGTCGGCGACCTGTACGTCCAGCTCGTCGAACCGGTCGGTCGCGGCGCCGACCTGCTCGTCGTTCCTCACGTACACCAGGGGGGCTTGATTCTGGGCAACGCCGCAACGCATTCGCCGATGGGCCCTACCTGACTGTCAAGGCCATGGCTGGGTGCCGGGGCCTGCGCGCGGCACCTGACGCAAGCCGGCGTCGCCACCACGAGTGTCCGGTACAGCGGCATCATTCACGATTTCCTGAGGTCGGCCCGATCCGCGCCAGCCACACTGCGACCACTGCGATGGAGAAGCCATCGGTGTCCTTCGCAAGGCTGTCAGAAGCAGTTGACGGTTTCCCGATGTTCCCTAGTGAGACGGGGTCAGGACAGTGAATGACACCCTTCGTAACGTAATCATCGTCGGGTCCGGCCCGTCGGGCTACACGGCTGCGCTCTATTGCGCCCGGGCGGAACTGCGGCCATTCCTCTTCGAAGGCGCCATTTCCGCTGGTGGCGCCTTGATGAACACAACCGAGGTCGAGAATTTTCCAGGTTTCCCGGAAGGAGTGCTGGGTCCGGATCTGATGGACAAGCTCCGCTCGCAGGCTGAGCGTTTCGGAACGGAGTTCGTCACCGACGACATCGTGGAAGCACGTCTGACGGGACAGAGTAAGGAACTCGTCGACAGCACCGGCCAGGTCTACCGCACCAAATCGGTGATCCTTGCCACCGGATCTCGCTATCGTGAACTGGGGTTGGAAAACGAGAAGCGTCTGTCGGGTCGGGGAGTGAGTTGGTGCGCAACGTGTGATGGGTTCTTCTTCCGTGAGAAGGACATCGTCGTAGTGGGTGGCGGCGACTCCGCCTTGGAGGAGGCCACCTTCTTGACCAGGTTCGCCCGCTCGGTGACCATCGTGCACAGGCGCGAGAAATTCCGCGCCTCGAAAATCATGCAGGACCGGGTCCGGCGCAATGAGAAGATCCGCGTCCTGTGGAACCGTGAGGTGTTGGACATCATCGGCGATGAGAAAGTCGACGGGGTACGTCTGCGCGAGGTGACCAGCAACGAGGACAGCACCCTGGCAGTTTCCGGTGTGTTCGTCGCCATCGGCCATGACCCCCAGGTCGGCCTCGTCGAGGGGCAGATAGCTCTGAACCACGCCGGCTACATAGCAGTCGACGGACGCTCAACGCGTACCAACATGGATGGCGTGTTCGCCTGCGGCGATGTCGTCGACCATGAGTATCGACAGGCGATCACTGCCGCAGGCTCCGGGTGTGCGGCAGCGCTCGACGCCGAACGGTACCTGATGGCGCTGCATGACTGCGCGACGCCGGAAGAAGCCCGTGTGGAGGCCACGGCCGTGGCGGAGCTCGCGTACTGAACCGGCGAGCCGTGACATCAGGGGGCTGCACCGCCACGCCAAGGTCATCGCCCACGCGGCGACCGGCGTACCGGGTGGTATGCGCACTCGGGTGGGTGCGTACCTACTCTCCCTCGATTGCCCCACTCAACGCGCCCAGGGGGCGGGGAACACGAAAGATGTAAGCCCCGCCCCCTCCCAGAGGATGCGAAGAAATGGACGTAGGTATAGCACCTATCACCCTGCGGGTGAGGCGTACGATAGCCTTCCTAGCGACTCTCGTAGCCGCTGGAACATCGCTTTCGGCGGTCGCTTCTGCGGACTCTTCGAGTTCCTCGAAGACACCACACGGATCGGCCGAGCCCACGGTGGTTCTCGTCCACGGCACCAACCTCGACACGTCGTCTTGGAGCCAGGTTGCGAAACAACTGCGTCGCGACGGCTATCCGGTGGTGGTGTCGACCAACCCTCTGCGCGGTCTGAAATACGATGCCGCTTACACAGCGAGCGTCCTGCGCAGCGTCAAAGGCCCCGTCATTCTTGTGGGGCACTCCTACGGTGCTGCTGTGGTCAACGAAGCGGCGCTCAGCAGCAAGAACGTCAAGGCGCTGGTCTCCGTCGCGGGTTTTCTGCCCGAAAAAGGCGAGAGCCCTGCCGAACTAGTGGGCAAGTACCCCGGAAGTACGCTGGCAGGAACCCTGGAGAAAGTGCCCTACCCCTTGCTCTCCGGCGGTACCGGCACCGAACTGTATGTCAACCAGGACCAGTTCCCCCAGCAATTCGCGGCCGACCTTCCGCTGTCGGTCTCCTCCGTCCTGGCAGTGAGCCAGCGTCCAGTAGACGCCAAGGCCCTGGATGAGAAGGCCAGTGGTGCGGCCTGGAAGACCATTCCTGCCTATGACCTGATCACGGCGGAGGACAAGAACATTCCCGCTGCGGCCCAGCGCTGGATGGCGAAGCGGGCCCACGCGGTGACGGTTGAGATCCACTCCTCCCACGTCGCCCCGTTGTCACACCCCGAGGCTGTCACCGACCTCGTCGAGCAGGCCGCGGGCCGAACGCCTGAACCGTCAACAACAGCCCTCGCTTCCACTGGGTCAAGCACCTGGGCGTTGCTCGGCGGAGCTGCGGGTCTCACAGCTGTGGGGGGCGCACTGCTGCTGACAGCCCGTCGGACCAGAAGAAGCTGACACGGCCCGCCCCCGGGAAGCAGGTCGTTCGGCAGGCTGGCGCCGCCGAACGACCCGTCCCACTCAGGCCGAGCCTTTTCGGCCCGAGTGGGACGGGTCCGTGAAGCGGCGCCTCTTCCGACATGCCCAACATCGGGCACCCCACCACCACTCCGTCGGTGGTCCGCACCGTGATCCTCACCGGGCTCCGGCCAGCTCCCCCTTGTCGATCAGCACCGAGGCCAGGTGCTGAAGGAGATCCTCAGCAACAACGCGACACATCACCAGCCCGGCCCACATGTGGCGCCTTGAACGGTCCGAATCTCAGAACCGGTCTACGCCTACGAAAACGAGCGGGGTGATCCGATGTCGCCGCTGCGCTGGACGACGAAGTCGACCCGGAACCTGGCAGCGGAACTGATTCCGGCCCACGGTCAGTCCGGAGTCCGCGCCGATACCGTCTCCCAGCGCCTCAACCATGCCCACGCCTTCCATACCCGGCGTGACCGGGGCCGGCAGGTGTGATCGGTGGTGTAACGACCGCGAATGCCGGCGAGATCCCCAGGGTGCACGGGGCGCGTCGTCACCCGGATCAGCACCTCACCAGGGCCGGGCGCCGTCGGGTCGGGGACCTCCGCACCCGCAGGACCTCCGACGGCTCGCCGAACCGGTCGTGAACAATGCTTCGCACTGGAGCCTCCAAAGAATTCAAAATGGGCGCAAGGACTCGCGCCGCGGCCACGCCACCCGGGGCTGGGGAAGGTGCGGTGCCGTTTCGGCTGGGACCCTCCGGTGAGCAGCGCAGGGTAGTCCGCGCGGCCCTGGAACTGACGCAGCCACCCCAGAGCGGCTCGGGGTTCTGTCCCGAGTGCGCAGTGAAGGGGAGTGGGTGAGGCTGGAGAAATGAGGGAACGTTCCGTGATCGTCTGCCTGCCCGTGAAGGGTGAAGGTCGGCGCGTGTGGGTGGACAGGAAACTTGTGGGCGCGGCGCACAGTCTGCGTGATCTGACCGAGCTGCTGCGGCGTGCCGGCTGGGAAGACCTGGACGAAGTCGACGTAGCCGTCCTGCCGGTTGTCGAGTGGCACGGAGGCGGCCCGGAAATCTGGTCACCGGGCGGCTGACCCACACGCCCACCGACGCGTTTTCGTTTCGTGGCGGTTCGGGCTGCCTGGGTGGCGTCAGGGCTGCAGGGCCGGTGCTGCGGTGGGTGTGTGTCGGGTGGCGCTTCGGTGGGCGGAGATGCCCAGAGCCAGCATCCAATAGCTGAAGAGGGCGCCCATCAGGGCGGTCGTGCCCCAGCCGTTCGCCGCGTAGAAGTGCGAGGGAGTGTTGCCGAAGAACAGGGACGGCACGAAGAGCAGGTTCGCCGCCGCCAGAATGTAGGCCGTGCGGCCGGTCCAGCGAGGCAGGAGGTTCGCACGGGTGATGACGTAGCCGACAGCGGTCAGGAAGAACGCGAGCAGGAGGCGGCCGATCGTCCCGTAAAGGACGTAGGTGCCGTTGACCGTGATGGTCGGGTCGATCGGGTGGGCGGCCGCGATGACCGCGCCGGCTTCCAAGCCGCTGGACACCAGGGTGATCGTGGCATAGACCAGTCCGGCGGCAAAGGCCGCCGTCCCTACCCACTCGTAGGCGGGGGCTGCCGCCCTGACCAGTTCGCGGAAGAGTACGACGAACGCAATCAGGAACGCCAGCGCGATGATTCCGACCAGCAGTCTGGACAGGACGTTCGCGTCCGGCGGCGGGCCGGAGTAGAGGAAGTAGAGGGGCACTTCGACGATGAAGGCGATGGCGGCGGCGACGCCCGTGTAGCCCGTCAGGCGCCTGGCGGTGGTTTCGTTCATGACTGTCCCCCGGAGGTTCGGATGGTGGGTTTTGTTTCCGGCGATGTGTGATCCGCCTGTTCGTTCGCCCCTTGCCTTGCGGGATGCGGCTCGCGCTGTTCGAGCGATGCCGGCCGGCCCGGCCCGAGTTACCGCTGTGCTCGACCGAGCGTTTTCCAGAACGCGCAGTGGTGGCGGGCCCCCGCCGTGTGGGTGGGGACGATGTGGTCCGGGGCCAGGGAAAGCACCGCCTGCCGCGGCCAGGGCGGTGAGGAGGGCCCGTTCGGGTCTGCGGTGCGGGCGAAGCGGCTCCAGTAGTCGATCATGGTGTATGCCAGCCGGTGCTGCGCCGCGGTCAGGTCGCGGGGGCGGCCGCCCAGGTCGAAGAGGTAGGGCAGTTCGCTCGCGTGCGGTGCGCCGAGCGGGAAGGGCGGTGTGCCCGAGGTGAGGGGCGGAGCATGTTCGTCGGCGAACTCGTAGCGCCATACCGGTACTTGATCGGTGAGAAGTCCGACGGTGCGTTCCGTCGGGCAGGCGAAGTCGGCGTCACCGATGACCGCGCCGAACACCGGGCCGCCGTTGGTGCGATGCACCGGATACGCGCGGACGATCGCTTTCGCCCGCCCCGGCGCGGGGAAGAAGGTCGCCACTACGTCCCGCCAGGTGTTCGGAGTGACAGGATGGCCGGCTTGGATGATCCCTGCGGCCCAGCCATTGCCCTCGTCATGGGTGCTGCCGATGAGCGTGGGGACGCGAGGGAAACGACCGGCGGCAAGCACCGTCGCGGGGTCACTCGGCAACAATGGAGTGGTGTACGCGGGCTGTTGATCGGCGTCCTGAGCCGCGAGCAGTCGGGACACCTTCACTCGCCGCAGGCAGGCCAGGACGTTGCGACCCGAGCCGCACCCGACCCGCGCCGCGAAGTCTGAGCCCTCGGCGCGGGCCGTGGGCAGCGAGATGGAGGACGGGGCGAACGGCTGATCCGGGCCGCTGTCACACGGGCCGCTCTCGATGATCGCCCGGTCGAAGAGGCCCGAAGCGGCAGGGGAAGCGAGTTGGGCGCAGACGCTGTACCCGCCCGCCGACTCACCGGCGAGCGTCACATGGTGCGCGTCACCGCCGAAGGCGCCGATCTCGGTGCGTACCCAGCGCAGCGCCGCCTGCTGGTCGGTCAGGCCGAAGGTGCCGGAGCCAGGTAATCCGCTGTGCGCCAGAAACCCGAGTTCTCCCAGCCGATAGTTGAGGGTCACTACCACCACGTCACCCCGTGTGGCCATGCGGTGAGCGTCGTACGAGCTGCCCGCACCGGTGGTGAACCCGCCTCCGTGCAGCCACACGATCACCGGTCGGGGACGTCCCGGCTCGGCGCCGTCGGGCGTGGTGATGTTCAGGTGGAGGCAGTCCTCGTCGGTGCTGCCGCCAGGCACCTCGCCGGCTGGCTGGGGGCAGGGGCTCGTGGGCCGAGTGGCATCCCGCACCCCGGGCCAGTGGACGGGAGGCCGGGGCGGGACCCAGCGCAGCCGGCCGACCGGGGGCGCCGCGTAGGGGATGCCTTCGAAGGTGCGGTAGCCGTCGTGACTGGCGCCCCGCACCGTCCCGTCGTGGGTGCGTACCGTGGCGGTGGCGGGCCGGGCGGGCTTTGTCGCCGGCGCCGGGACCCAAGCCGTCGCGAGAGCGGCGATCAGGGCGCAGCCCAGAGTGGTCAGGGTGCGGTACATGGTGGTCGTCTCCTCCCGTGGTCAGCCGCCGCCCATGCCGCCCCGCGCGGCGACCATGGTCATCGGCAGAGCGCGTACGGCTTTCTCCAGGCCGGGCGCCAGGGCGGCGAGGCTCTGCGTACAGGCGTCGATGCGGTCTCGGTGCGTCTCCCGGTCCTGGCGCGAGAGGACCGTGCGGACGCGGCCCGCCGCGGTCAGTGCCAGCAGTGCGGCGTCCGCGACGGGGATCTCCCGCACGGGTGTGTCCCCATGCATCGCCACGATCACGCGGGAGCGGGCGTCGGCGGTTTCGGCGTGTCGCGTCACCATCAGCCTCCGTCCGCCCAGGCGTGTGCGGGTCGGTTTCACGGTGAGAAGTCCCGTCGCCACGAGCCGGTCCTCCACCGCCGTCAGGGTCCGCTTGCGGTGGCGGCGCACGAGGTGCTTCCAGCTGTGCCCGGCTCCGATGTCGCGCAGCACACCGTCCAGAACCGGGGCGCCGGTCGGTTCGCCGCCGGACTCGACGACCGTGCCGCCGTCCTCCTTCAGTCGGCCGCGCGCCGCCAGGTCGATCAGGGCGGCGGCACGGACCAGCAGCTCCGTCCGGCCACGGTCGTAGAGGCCCTCGGCCGCGGCGTCATGGGCGAGCAGATACATGGTGCAGGCCAGGTCTTCGATCACACCTCGACCGTAGGGCCCGGCGCTCTGGTCAGGGATCGGCCGCAGGAAGGGTCCGTCGCTGGGAACAGGGGAGGAGTCCGGCCCCGTCTCCTCCCCAAGGAGGAGGCCGGACCGTCAGGGGCGGCGCGGCCGTACGAGGCCGTGGTCGTAGGCGGCGACGACGGCCTGCACGCGGTCGCGCACGTCCAGCTTCCGCAGTACCGCGGTGACGTGGTTCTTGACCGTGGCCTCCGACAGGCCCAGCCGCTCGGCGATCTCCGCGTTCGACAGTGCCTGCCCGATCAAGGTGAGCACCTCCCGCTCGCGGCTGGAGAGGTCTCGCAGGGAGGGCGGTGGCGCCAGGTCGGGTGTGGTGCGCAGAAACCGGTCGAGGACTCGGCTCAGCACAGTCGGCGCGAGCAGCGCGTCTCCTCGCGCGGTAAGGCGGATCGCCTCGACGAGTTCACCAGGGCGGATGTCCTTGAGCAGGAAGCCACTGGCCCCCGCCCGCAGGGCGGCGACGACGTGTGCGTCGACGTCCCAGGTGGTCAGCACGAGGACCCGGGCCCGACTGCCGGACCGCACGATCTGCCGCGTCGCCTCGATACCGTCCACCACGGGCATGCGCACGTCCATCACCACCACGTCCGGCGCCCGTTCGCGAGTCAGCCTCACGGCCTCCCGGCCGTCCGGAGCCTCACCGACCACCTCGAGGTCGTCCCGCGCGTCGATGATCATACGAAACCCGGTACGGACCAGAGCCTGGTCGTCGGCCACCACCACGCGCAGGGTCATGACGCACGCTCCACGGGCAGCCGCGCCGTCACCTCGAACCCGCCTCCGCGCACCGGGCCGGCGCGCAGACTGCCGCCCACGAGCCGTACGCGCTCCTTCATGCCCACCAGACCGCGTCCTGCGCCTGCCGCGGGCGAGCTGCTCTGCGTCGTACGTCCGTTGTCGACCACCGTCACCTCTACACAGTCCCCCGAGGCCGCCACGCGCACACTCACCTCGTCGGCGTCGACCGCGTGACGCAGCGTGTTGGTCAGTGCCTCCTGGACGATCCGGTACGCCGTCTTGTCCACTGCCGCCGGCAACCCTCCAGTGGCACCCTCGTGATACACGCGCACGGCCATCCCAGTAGCTCGTACCGTCTCGGCCAGCTCCTCCAGACGCGCGAGCCAGGACCCCGGCTCCCGCTGCTCCATGGTCCTGTCCTCGTCCTCGTCGGAACTGAACGCCCTTAGCAGCAGACGCAGTTCACCGAGGGCGGAGCGGGCGCCGGTCTCAATGGCCCGGAGCGCTTGACGAGCCTGTTCGGGCCTCTGCGCGAACACATCGTC